>CAZAHQ010000258.1:0-6050 GCA_964484415.1 uncultured Acidobacteriota bacterium
CTTGCGTACCCAATTCGACGACGCGATTCGGCGGTAGCTGCAAGAAGTCCATCGCACGCGCAGCACTCTTCCACATCCAGCTAAACAGATGTTCGCGCCAGATCGCCATGCCGGGCTTTTCGCTGGGCAGGAGCGTCTCGCGGCTCAGAAAAAATGTCGTGTCCGCAAGATCGAACTCCAGTCCCCGACGCTTGCACAGCGCGAGCACCCGTGGGACCTCGGTGTCCTCGAAAAAGCCGAACCTGGCGATCACCCGGTAGAACTCGCTCCCGTACGCTTCAATCTCGATGCGTTCCTTGTCCGGCACACGGGCAACGTCCTCGACAACGAGGCTCAAGAACACGACCCGCTTGTGCAGCACCTTGTTGTGCTTGAGATTGTGCAGGAGCGTGTTCGGAATCCCTTCAGGCGTGCGTGTCATGAAGATCGCGGTGCCATCGACCCGCGGCACGCCCTCAGTCAACGTCATGAAGCCGTCCATCGGCACGCCCTGGTTCTTCAGAACGTCAGATATCAGCGATCTACCGCGGTGCCAGGTACTCATGATCGTCACCAGTACCGCTGCGAGCACGAGAGGGAACCAGCCGCCGTGGGGAATCTTCAGCGCGTTGGACGTGAAGAACATCAAATCAACCATCATGAAAAAGACAAGCAGTGCGATCCCCGCTGGACCCCAGAGCCACTGGCGCCGTGCCACGATGAAGAGCAACCCAAGTTCCAGCACCATGGTCAATGCGACGGCAACACCGTACGCGGAGGCGATGGCGGTTGAGGTCTTGAAGCTCACGATCAACCCGCACACGCACAGCATCAACACCCAGTTGACCGCAGGGATATAGATCTGGCCGATCGCTTTGTCGCTGGTGTGAACGATCCCCATGCGCGGCAACATGCCCAGCTGAATCGCTTGGCGCACAACGGAGAACACGCCGGTGATCACCGCCTGCGAAGCGATGATCGAAGCCAACGTCGCCAGAACTACCAGCGGCAGAAGCCAAGAATCCGGCGCTAGGTGGAAGAATGGGCTGGTACGCACCGCTGGATCGTCCCCGTGTGTCAACAGCAGCGCACCCTGTCCCATGTAGTTGATCAAGATGGTCGGCATCACGAAACCAAACCAGCCAAGTCGGATCGGCCTCACGCCGAAGTGCCCGATATCGGCGTAGAGCGCTTCACCGCCGGTCATTACCAGGAACACAGCGCCCAACACCATGAACGCTTGTGTGGGACTGTGGAACACGAACTGAAGCGCGTGATGCGGAGAGAACGCGCCCAAGATCTCCGGCGCCATCAGGATGCCGATCACACCCAGCACCGCCAGGCTGATGAACCAGAGCGTCATGATCGGGCCGAAGAATGCCCCGACCCGCGCCGTACCGAACCGTTGGAAGAAAAACAGCACGAAGATGATCGCCAGCGAGATCGGCAGGATGTACGTGACGAACTGTGGACCCAGAGCGCCCATCCCCTCGACCGCAGAAAGAACGGTCATCGCAGGGGTGATCGCGCCATCGCCAAAAAAAAGCGCCGCGCCGGCCATACCAACGAGGATCACCCAATAGCGACTCCTCGCGCTGGCGAGCTTGTGCATGGCCAAGGCCATCAGCGAGAGCGTGCCGCCCTCCCCCTTGTTGTCCGCGCGCAGAATGAAGGTCACGTACTTGAGCGAGACCACGATCGTCATGGCCCAGAACATCAACGAGAGCACACCGAATATGTTCAGCCGATTGAGTTCCAGCGCGTGCGCACCGCTGAAGCACTCTTTGACGGCGTAGAGCGGGCTGGTGCCGATATCGCCAAACACAACGCCAACAGCGCCGACGATGAGAGGGACGAGTTTGCTCTGCTCCTGGGCCTGCGTGTTGGACATTGGAAGCGTCGTTCCTCGGTTGATGGCCTCAATTCTGCGGCGGGGAGAATACGCCGGTTTCTTGCACCTGATCGGTTCGAGTGCAATTGGGGAACTGGATCGGGCCGCTCGACTCGCGGTGAGGGCATCGCGGCGCCCACCGTGCGTTTGCGTTTCTCGCGGGATCTCCCGCCACTGACTCTGCCGGCGAGCCCGGTGACGCCGGCTATGGGCAATGATTCGGTGTTCTTGGAACGCCTGCGCTGTTGGCTCCGTAGCCGGCCGTTCCGCACGAATTCTTGGCGCGAACCAAGTACCAATACGCAGACCCGGCGATCGGCTTGGTCGTCGAGTCTCGGAAATTCCAAGCGGACCGATGGTTCGACGGATAACAGACCTCACCCGGCTGAGATCCAATCGGCCATTGCCCGACAACGCCCGACTCGACATCGAACTCTATTCCATTCCCCAGAGTGCCTGCCGTTTGCTTCCATCCCAGTACTCTGGGGCCGTTGAAGTACTGATAGAACCACTCGACGCCTTGAACCTCTCCGGGAGCTTGGGCGTCCCATTTGTCCGTCGGTGCGCAATCGCATGGGTTTCCAAAACCATCACGATCGTCATCGGCCTGGGTCGGGTTGGAGACCCCGACACAGTTGTCGCGACAGTCGACAACCCCATCAGCGTCGCCGTCGGCTCCTCCTTCATCGACGATGCCGTCGCAGTCGTCGTCGATACCGTTGCAGATTTCCACCGCAAGAGGGTGGGTCGTGTTTCGACCGTCGTCGCAGTCGCCGGCACATTCCGTGTAGCCGTCACCGTCGTCGTCGACCTGATGGCGCAACGCATACCGACCGCCTTTCCGATCTCCGCCGCTGCTTGCGTTCCAGATGATCAACTCGCTGCCGGTCCAAGCGCAGATGTCACCTGAGTCCAGTCCGGAACGTGAGCTCGACGCACTCCATTGATCCAACTGCGGGTCATAGCTCCACGTTCGAAGCTCTGCACCGGAGGCGGGCCTGGAGATCACCAAGATCTCGCGCCCGGTCCAGGCACAGCAGACAGCCCCATTCGCAGGTTTGCCGATCGATGAGATCGGTAGCCATTGATTGGTCGCAGCAACATAGCGATCCGACTCGCGGATTCTCACGATTTGATCCCCGGTCCAGAAGTTGCAATCGCTTCTGTATCCGGCGGTTGTTGGCGCATCGGAGAGCCGCGTCCAACGACTGTTGGTGGCGTCAAAACTCCACAACTGCTTGTTCGAGATCAACAGGGTTCGATCACCGGCCGAAAAAAGGTTCGCGTTCCAGCTCCCGCCGGGATTCGGTGTATTCCAGCGGTTCGGCCAGCTTGTTTCCCATCGATCGGTGGCGGAATCGTAGCGACGCCACTCGTCGGTGTAGTAGTAAATAGAACCCTCTTCGTTGGCCATTCCGCCATATGCAATCAGAGAGCTTCCGGTCCAGATGCTGCCGGTAAAGTCCAGGTACTCGCTCCCCATGCCAGCGAGACTTCCGTAAACCCATCGATCGCGAGCGAGCTCGTAACGTCGAATCGTTCGCCGGCCAAACTCGAAGAGGTTGATGCGTGATCCATCCCAACCCATCGCATCGGTCGCTGGGTCTTCGTAGAAGCTGTATCCAACCAGAGGGGGCCATGCCGCATTGGTGCTTGTCCACGCGTCTTGCAATGGGCTGTAGAAAACTCCGACCTCACGCGACTGCGATGCGAAGAACAGGCTGTCGCCGGTCCATGCAACGAATGGATCCAGAACCGCAGGTTTGTTTGGATCTCCTGCGTACAAACCGACCCACCCGAACGCAGCGCCACGCCAACGCGCCCCCTTCGCGCGGAGATCATCGGTGGGCTCTACGGCCCAACCGGAGCCACCCCACACGATCATGCCGCTGCCGTCCCAGGCCGCGATGTGACGGTATCGCGCGGTGGCCAACGGCTCTGCTGCTGAGAAACTCCAATTGTTGGTCGTTGGGTTGTACCGCCAACTGACAGGGGCAGCCGGCGAGAAAGGTTCGACGATCCCGCCGTGAATGATCATTTCGGTGCCGGACCACACGGCCGAGTGATCGACTCTCCCTGATGGTCCGGTTGGGATCTTCTGCCACTGATCGGTGCTTGGTTGGTAGCGCCCTCCGGAGACAGGGTAGCTCGTGGTTCCTCCGTTCTGGAGAATGCCACCCCAGACCAACATCTCGCTCCCGGTCCAAACGGCTTTCGCGCGCGTACGAGTCGTCGGCGCCCCCGTCAGGGTGATCGGCGACCAACTGTTGGCCTGCGGATCGAATCGACTACCGGTGTTCAACTCATCCGTGTTGGCGATTCCTCCCCAAATCAGCATCTGGGTGCCGGTCCACACGGCGACATGTTGTCGTCGCGCGACCGGAGCACCGGTCACTGGAATCGGCTGCCAACTGTCGGTCGCCGGATCGTAGCTTGCACCGGTGTTGGTCACCGATGTTGGAGTCGCATCCGTGGCGCCGCCCCACACGAGCATACGGTTTCCCGTCCATACCGCGGTGTGATCGCTTCTTCCAATCGGCGCACCGGCGGTCGAGATGCTCTGCCATGTGTCTGCTGAAGGGTCATAGCTGTAGCCGTCGTTTCGATAGTCACCACCCCAAACCAACATCCGCGTTCCGGTCCAGATTGCGGTCAGCCCAGCGCGGCCGACAGCGTTCGGAATATCGCTCGTGCGAGTCCATCGATCGGCAGACAGGTTGTAACGAAAGGCAACCAGCCCGTCAGTGATGACCAGATCGCTTCCGGTCCAAACGCCGGCTCCCGTAATCGCGGGTGGTTGATCATCGAGCACGCCGTTGTTCCAACTGCCGTCCGGATAGCACAGCCCGCTGCTATCCAACGGTGGCGCCAAGCTGTTCGATTCGGAGATCTCGGGGATCTCGCGCTCGCCTGCCAACTCGACCTGATCCCGTAGCCAGACTTCGAACAACTCGGTAGGTGAGCTGCGATGTCGATCGAACCACTCCCTCGCGCGCAGCTCCACGAGTTGCGGTCGAATCCAACACTCTTCAATTAGGCGAGCGTCATTGTCCAGCGCAGCGAAGACTCGAGTGAGCCGCTGCTTGGCGTTTGGCGCACGGGCTCGATTCTGCAACTCGTTGCGCAACTCCGCTGAGTCGGTTGCGGCGACTCCGTTGCGACGCAGCAGATCGTCGAGCGCCACGAACCTACGGACCTTCCAGACAGCAAGATCGCGGAGGGTTTCGTCAGCCAAACTCGAGTCGTGTGCTTGAAGCGCGGCGCGTTCGAGACGCACCTGCATTTCGACTCTGGTTTGGAAATCGAGTCGGGGGGTTGCGAGAGACGCGGATGGCAAGAGGGTTAGCATGAGCGCCAGTGCCCAAGGGCTCGAGAAACGACTCCGTGACCCGTTCCGGAATTGCATGTCTCCCCCAAGAGCTTCCGAAAGCCGAGGTTAGCGCACTGAGCGAAGAACGGTCAATCCGAAGATCGATCCAAGGGGGGCTGTCAGCGCGCGAGTCGACACCGACCGACATTCTGCGAACAGCAGTGACCGGCGAACCTCGGATCCCCGATTCTCGCGGCGGATGCGAAACACACCGCCCCGGCGGAGTACGCGAGCGATCCTTGAACCGTTCAGCGAGATGGCCGCCTGTCGGTGCATCCGATGCATTCGCTTTGTGGAGAACCGGGCGGCCGAAGGACCTTTCGTTCCTGGCACTACTGCTTCGGGTTTGCAGCGACGAAAGCGTCAACAAACCTGGCAACGTGCTTCCCAACCACTTCTCGCACTGCTGCAGCGCAGCCCGGATTGGTCGCCGCACCTAGCCCTCGCGAATCCCACGTCTCAGCGCCGAATCCATTCTTGCCGGTTCTGAGCAGTACGGTTTGGCGAACTCCAACCGTGACGCTGTAGGCGAAGACTGGATCCGGTTTTTGGTGGAGAACCGTTACAACGACCTGGAGGTAGGGCTGAGCTGGAGCGTTGCGCCTTTCGTCCCCCGAAAGAACGGCAACGCCAGCCTGCCGCAATCGAAGCTCGATCATCGTTCGCATACACGACGGGAATGAGTGTGAGCAAGATCACGATGACAGTCAGCACTCGGGACACCGAGCGCTCCCAATAGAACTACCCCACAAACTCCGTTTCGTGACCCGCGCAGAGTATCGAGGGTCCGAGACTGGCGGGGATGAAAAC
>CAZAHQ010000259.1:0-5991 GCA_964484415.1 uncultured Acidobacteriota bacterium
CCGGCGAGATTCCGCAGCACTGCGATGTCGATGAGTTCCTGCAGTCTCGCACCGGCTTCCGGCTGATGCCCGTGGCCGGGTTACTCACCGCGCGCGACTTTTTGGGGCTCTTGGGGCGACGCCTGTTTCCAGCCACGCAGTACATCCGCCATCACAGTGCTCCTGCCTACACGCCGGAACCGGATGTGATCCATGAGTTGCTCGGGCACGCTCCGATGCTAGGCGTGCAGCAGTACGCCGATCTCTCGGCACAGTTCGGGAGCTACTCCAAGCACGCCAACGACGAGCAGCTCGAGAAACTCTCGCGCCTCTACTGGTACACGGTGGAGTTTGGCGTGGTCCGGCAGAATGACGAGATTCGCGCCTACGGATCGGGCCATCTTTCCAGCTTCGGCGAGTTGGCGCTGACGATCTCAGGCAAGGGGGCGGCATTCCTCCCGTTCGATCCCGAGGAAGCGGCGCACCGCGCCTACGATCCGACGCACATGCAGCCCGTCTTGTATGTCGTCGATTCGATCCAAGAGGCACTCGATCTCAGTTGCGCCTACGCCGAACGCCTCCTTCGCGCGTGAACCTGCGCTCGACGTCGTCGAGCGATCTCACGGGCGTCTGATCGGCAGGCTGGGACAGTCAAGAGAGCGCGAGAGCGCGCGATCAGCGGTTATCGCACGCCGGGGATAGCGCACCCTATAATCGCGGCTCGTCACATTCGCCTTCCGAGGATCGACCATGAACGCCGCTTCGCCGAGCACCCCACGCCCGAGTCTTGGGATCATCGGCTACGACAGTTACGAATTCATCGTCAGCGATCTGGAGCGCAGCCGCCGGTTTTACACCGAGATGATGGACGTTCCACAGATCGGCCAGCTTGACGACAAGGAAGCGGCCCGCCGCGGAGAAAACGCGCTGCTTTTTCTGGCCGGCAAGGCGCTGTTCTCGTGCGTAACCTCCAAAGAGCGCGGTTCGCGGGCCGATCGTTGGCTGAAGCGCCATCCCGATGGGATCGCCGTACTCGGCTTTCGTGTGCGCGATATTGATCACACCCGCCGGACGCTCGAACATCGTGCTGCAACCTTTTGCAGCGACGTCCATGCGCTGGCCGACCGCAACGGCGCACCGTATCGGTACTTCGACATCGCCTCCCCCTTGGGCGATGTGCGACTGCGGTTCGTTGAACGCCAGCCGGGCGCCACACCACCGGGATTCACCGTCACCGGCAGTGGCGAGGGACACAACAAGTTCGAGCTGCAAGTCATCGACCACATCACCTCCAACTTCCTCACGATCGAACCGCACATCACCTGGCTGCGGGACGTGTTGGGGTTCGAGGAGTACTGGCGAGTCCACTTCCACACCAACGACTTGCGAGGCGGCGAGAACGGCTCCGGCCTGGCCTCGATCGTGATGTGGGATCCGGAGAGCGGCATCAAACTGGCCAACAACGAGCCGGTGACACCCAACTACGAGAAGAGCCAGATCTACACATTCTGCGAGGCGAACGTCGGTCCCGGCGTGCAGCACGTCGCGTTTCACGTCCCGCACATCATCCCGACGGTTGAGGGTTTGCGTCGTCAGGGCGTCGAGTTCTTGCAAACTCCCGCGACCTACTACGACATGTTGCCGACGCGTTTGGTCGAACGACGGGTCGGAAAATTGAAGGAGGACCTCGACGAGCTGCGCCGCCTGCAGATTCTGGTCGACGGCGAGAACGACAAGTACCTGTTACAGATTTTCATGGTCGAGGGGGGCGCACTCTACCGCGACGAAAAGGCCGGTCCGTTCTTCTACGAGGTGATTCAGCGCTGCGGTGCTCGCTCGTTCGGTGAAGGCAACTTCCGCGCGCTGTTCGAAGCGATCGAGCGCGATCAGGATGCACGCATCGCCGTTCAAAAGCAGCTCGACGCAGGCGCCGGGAGCTAGCCGCCATGATCCATCGACTGCAGTTCGGCGCCGTGCCTCCCAAGCCGCACACGGTGTTTCAGCCTGACGGGAGGTTGGCGTTCGAACACTGCTTCACGCGAGTGGGATTCGACGGCGCCTTCAGCATCCTCTATCACCGCGACCCACCGCATTGGATCAAGTCCGAGGAAGACCTCGGCGTTCATCCCGGTTACTCCGAAGCGCGCTGGGAAGGCCCACTGCGCCGGCAACATATCGACACCACGCGCATGGCGGTGGGCGGCGCACCGTTCACGGGCCGCAAGCGATTGTTGGCCAATCGCGAGGTCGCAGTCTGGATGGTGCATGCAGACCGCGACGATGAGACGTTGGTGGCCAACGCCGACGGCGATGAGCTGGCCTTCGTTCAAAAGGGCTCCGGCCGCGTCGAGACGCCGCTCGGTTTCGTTCCGTTCAAGGCCGAAGACTACGTGTTCATTCCAAAACAACTTTCGCATCGCTGGCGGCTCAACGGACCCTGCTCACTCTTCGTACTGGAGGGGCTGTCATACATCGACATCCCGACGCAGTTCCGCAATCCGTCGGGTCAGTTGAAGATGGATGCACCGTTTACGCATCGTGACTTCATCGCGCCGGTTTGGCCCGAGGGCGGCTCGACCACGATGCAGGCGCCCAAGAGATTGGTGGTCAAACGTGGCGAGCGGCTGACTGCGTTCGAACAAGCGCATGATCCGTTCGACGTGATCGGGTGGGACGGCGTGGTCTGGCCGTTTGCGTTTCCGATTCGCGCCTATCAACCGAAAACCGGTTTGGTGCACTTGCCGCCCACGATTCACATCACGTTTGCCGGGGCAGGTTTCGTGGTCTGCTCGTTCGTGCCGCGCGTGGTCGACTTTCACGATCAGGCAATCCCATGTCCGTACCCGCACTCGTCACCGAGTTGCGACGAGATCCTGTTCTACGTCGACGGTAACTTCACGTCACGCAAGGGAGTCGGGCCAGGCTCGATCAGCTTGCATCCCACCGGCTTGCCGCACGGTCCGCATCCCGGAACGTATGAGGCGTCGATCGGCTCGAAACGAACCAGCGAACTCGCCGTGATGGTCGATACGTTCTCGCCGCTGTTGCCGACAGCCCACGCGCAGGCGCTCGAGGATCGCGACTACAACCGCAGTTGGGTGTGATTCGACGACGTTCGAGCAGACGACGGCTTGATGCGGTTCGAGCGGCGCGAGACATCGCCGGTCGACGCTGACGATGCGCGCGGGTTGTCTTCCTACGGGCACCGCTGGACCGCGGCAGATCGAGGCGGCGTCGACCCGTCAGCTAGTCGCGCGACTCCAAACCCCACCGCACCGACGAGTCGCGTCAGATAGAAGCTCGCATCGTCCCCTGGCTGATCCGGGTCGGCAGCGCGCACAACCTGCTGCGTGTTTGCAACGTACGCATCGCCGCAGTTCACGGGGCCCAGATCGATCACACCGCTTTTCAATCGCAGCGCACCGAGTCGACCGAACACGTACTCGCGGGTCGGCCCTGAGACGACGTTCTGGCAGCCGCCGATCGGTTCGCGGCTGACGCGCAACGCGTCGTCCCCGGCGCGAGCATCGAGGCAGACGGCGGTTCCATTCTGGTAGTAACCGATCCGCAGAGTTGCTGCGTTCGCGACTCCCGTCACCGAGTCTTGGAAGCAACGCAGGTTTTGACCGATCCGCGTTTCCGGAAACACCAACCCAAGAAAGTGACCGGACTGCCAACCGGCGCGCGAGATCACTTCCTGGACGAGCGGCGTCAGGTTTCCAGTGGCCAGTCGTGTTCCCGCCGGCAGGTTGGCGGGTGTCCAGTCGTAAGCGTCCGATGTCAACGGATACGCACTGGTAAACGACGGCTGCGCCCCGGCAACGAACGGTGCGAGATTGTCCTGCGCGATGGCGCGCACGGTGCTGGTATAGCCCCCGGCATTGCGCCCGCTGGAAACCAACTCCACCGCAGCGTCGGTGATTGTCGAGTGCGCAGGAACATTCAATCGAAACTGCAGCGCCATCTGTCGCCACAAGATCCCATCGGTTCCCATGCACACCTGATTGCGAGCCGAGGCGTCGCTGAGCATCACACCATGCTGCGGATCGTAGTCGGCGTCGCGCGCATCCGTCTCGATCCGCCTGGCGAACTCGACCTGGACGAGCCGGCGCTCGGAACGAAACGGGCCGATGTCTCGCACGTAGCTCACAGTTTCGAATCGACCGCCGTCGCGCTGCAGTTCGAGATGCGCCATGCCGCAGTAGTCGAGGCCGCCCTCGACCGGCGGCAGAGCATCGAACAGAAAAGTCTCTTCTGACCAAGGGCCTTCCGGAGCATCGGCGACACGCGCCACCGCGCGCGTCGTGAGCGGGTCGATGTAGATCGCCAGGTACCGCGAGAGAAACGAACTCCAGTGCACGGAAAGTTGATCGGCTCCATCGAAGACGATCGCCGCGTCGGCGACGTTGGAACTCCAGATGTCGTTGCCCGCATAGAACCGCCAGGCGCTGCGGTCCAGAATCTCCGCCAGCGGCACGCGCGCCAAGCGCATCGGCTTGAGGAATCCATCGCCGGTGCAGTCATACAAGTAGACGTGCGGAACTCCGGCCAGTTCCTGCAGGAAAGCGGCGTTGACAAACCCCGGCTCGTTCTGGTCGAAGAGCAGCGTTGGTTCGGCGGCAGCGGGACGCACGATGGGGCGCTCGACAGGTCCGAGGGGCGGGCCGACCGCAATCCCGCGGCCCAACGTGTAGAAGTTCCAAGCACCGGTGCCGAGCCACATCTTCGCGTACGTGAACAAGACCCGATCGTTCGCTGGATCGGGGATGATTGCCGCCGGCCACATTCCATACTTCACGTTGCACGGAGGTTCTTGGCAGTTGTCGCCGCGGTGCCGGTTGTTGTAGTCGATCTCTTCGGCCGTGTAGGGCAGGAACTCGCGCGGAATGCCGATTGCGTCGCCCCACTCTGCAAAGCCGTCGATGCCGTCGGCCGCGTAGAGATCATGCGTCCACGACATCGTGTTGTTTCGCCAGGTGCCGCCATCAGCGCCGGGCGTCGAGAGCGCCGTGTCGCCGTAGACCCACACCGACACGCCACCGACACGTGCGCTGTAGGCGCCGTCGCGGCCGGTGATCGCGGTATGCGTTTCGAGCAGTCCAAGATCCTGCGTCGCGAGGATGTCAGGAGGCGGGGGCGCAGGACCTGCGGCCACAGCCGGCAACGCGGCGCATGCGACGACCATCGTGCGAACTGTCTGCTTGATCATTCGCCCACCCGATCCTGGCTCGCGTGAGAGTCATACGCCGAGGTCGGCACCCAGGCCATCAGTATGACGGTCAGCGTCCCGGCCAAACGCGACACCGATGACGACACCGATCGACCGGCCGCAGAACCGGTCGACAGCCTGATGTCACGACAATAGGCCGACGATCTTGCTTACCGTCGACCACTGGCGGGTCGTCGCCAACACGCCAAACCGCTTCTCGACGAGCGTATTCGGAAAACCATAGCGGCCATGCTCCGGCCGACTGACTACGAAAACATCGAGGTTTTGCACGCCGATCACATCCAGTGCCTCCTTCGGCGAACTCAGCACCGCTTTCGGCATCGACGCTGGCTTTCTCTCCAGGAACGCAACGTAGAACTTCGCGTCGACATCGTCTGCCACCCCGGCAAAGGGGGTCGTGCGCGCCATCGCCTCCAGATCCTCGGCCGAGCGAAACACGATGCTGACCTGTGGACCGGCGAGATCGGCAAGCCGCTTGCGGAGCTTTCGCTTCAGTGGTGCATCAAACGCGCCTTCAGCAACCTCGAACAGCACGTTGCCGCTCTGCACATAGGTGCGAACGTTCTTGCACCCGGCGGCGATGAACGCATGCTGGATGTCACTCATCGAAACGACCTCGTGGCCAGCAACGTTTACGGCTCGTAGGAAGGCAACATGGGCACTCATTGTGCTGACCTCAGGTTGGAGCTGGCGGGCCTGCGTTCGGGGCTCGCTTCGAGGGCGAGGTATTTCGTGGACACGTCACTCACGATACGCCGGGTAGTACCACACGCGCCGAATCA
>CAZAHQ010000260.1:0-5988 GCA_964484415.1 uncultured Acidobacteriota bacterium
GCTCGGTCGTAGTAACGATCGTGGTAACCGGCACTCGAGACGAACGTTCCCAACATGATCCGACGCTTGACCTCCGGCCCGAGTCCTTCGCTGCACGAGATGGCAGCCAAGAGCGGCGTCGGAATCCTGCTCGATGAGCGCGCCGTGCCCGTCACGCAAGCGGCGCGTGCGGCTGGAGAGCTGTTGGGAATCGACCCGCTCCATGTGGCGAATGAAGGCAAGGCGGTGATCGGTGTGGCGCCCGAACGTGCCGACGCTGTGCTGGCCGCGATGCGCGAGCATCCGCGCGGGCGCCACGCGGCGATCGTCGGGACCTGCCTGGCCGATCATGTTGGTGCGGTGATTCTGGATACCGGCTTCGGACGCCGGCTCTTGACCGAACTCGACGGCGATCCACTGCCGCGCATTTGTTGAGCGAGGAGACGATGTCGCACATCCGCATCGAGCACGACGGCGCTGTTGGAATCATCAGCATCGATCGGCGCGATCGCTTCAACTCGATGGATGTCGACACCGCACGCGACTTCCGCAAGGCGGGGCTGTCGATGGCTCGTGACGAGAATGTTCGCGCCGTGATCGTGCGTGGCGAGGGGGGCGTGTTTTGCAGCGGCGCCGATCTGAAGTACATCCGGGCCGGCGGCGCGACAGAGGATCTGGAGTATCTGCGCACCAGCGCGCAGACCAACCCCGAAGGGTACGGCAAGATCTTCAAGCAGATCCTCGAGTACCTGCACAGCACGCTTTCGGAGATTCGTCGCGCGCCGAAGCCGTTCATCGCCGCGGTCGATGGCATGGCGGCGGCCGGCGGTTTTGGTATCGCGATGTGTTGTGACTTGGTATTTGCCTCGGAGCGCGCCACGTTCGAATGGGCCTACGGGAAGACCGGGTTGACCGGTGCGGAGAGCTCGACCTTTCTGTTGCCGCGCTTGCTCGGCTTTCGCCGAGCGATGGAACTCGTGATGCTCAACCCGCGACTGGACGCTAAGGCGGCGGCGGAGTGGGGTTTGATCAACGCCGTGTTGCCGGTCGAAGGGTTCGATCAGCGCATCGTGGAGATTGCACAGCGTGTGGCGGCCGGGCCGACGCGGGCTCTTGGTGTGGCCAAGGGGTTGCTCAATCGCTCGGCCGGGTTCGATCGGCTCGATGTGCATCTGGATCAGGAGCTGGAGCAGCTCGCGCGGATTGCCGACACGCCCGATTTTGCCGAAGGAATTGCGAGCTTCTTTGAAAAGCGCGCTGCGCAGTTCAAGGGGGAGTGACGATGCACGAGTATTCAATCGTCTCCGCGTTGCTACACCAGGTCGAACGACACGCGGCCGAGCACGGTGCGATCGCGGTGCACAAACTACGCGTGCAGATCGGGGAATTGGCAGGGGTCGATCCGGCGCTACTGCAAACTGCTTGGGAGCTGTTTCGCGAACGCTCGTTGTGCGCCACGGCGGCGCTCAGCATCGAGTCGGTCGCGGCGGTTTGGCGCTGCCCGAAATGTGGCGTCGAGTTCGCTCATGACGTGCCGTTGAGATGCACCGCCTGCCAGTTACCGGCTCGATTGTCGGCCGGCGGCGAGATCATGCTGAGCTCGATCGAGTTGGAGGTGGCCTGATGTGCGAGAGCTGTGGTTGCGGCGATCACGAGCTAGTGCCGCTGGAAATTCAAGAGAAGATCTTGGCCGGTAACGAGACGACGGCACGGCACAATCGCGAGCACTTCGCCGCGCGCGGCGTGCTGGCGATCAACTTGATGGGGTCGCCCGGGGCGGGGAAGACCGCAGTGTTGGAAGCGACCGCCAAGCGGCTGGGCGGAAGTTGGCACTTGGCAGCGATGAGCGGCGATCTGGCCACCGATCGCGATGCGCAGCGCTTGCAGGCGGCCGGCATTCCTTCGTTGTCGATTACCACCGGTTCGGCCTGTCATCTCGATGCGCGGCTGGTGCACGAAGCGCTGCACCAATTGCCGTGGGAGCGGTCCGACGTGTTGTTCGTGGAGAACGTCGGCAACTTGGTCTGTCCGGCGGTCTACGACTTGGGGCAGCACGCCAACGTGGTGGCGTTGTCGGTGACCGAAGGGGAAGACAAACCGCTGAAGTATCCGGTGATGTTTCGCGTGGCCGATCTGGTGTTGATTACCAAGGCCGATCTGTTGCCGCACCTGCCCGACGTGTCCCTGCAGAAGATTCGCGAGAATCTTGCGCGGGTCATGCCGGCAGCCGAGGCGATCGTCGTATCGCGCGGAGATCACGATCCGGGGATCACGGAGTGGATCGAGTGGTTACAACGGCGGCGCGATGTCGTACGGCCACCGGGCGTCATGTTTCACCCTGCGGTTGGTCACGCTCATCGCCATGCTGTCGATCTGTCGCGCCGGCTGCCGGTTGATCTGTCTTCTGGTCATCCGCAGGGAATCAAGCCATGAACGAATCGTCACTCTACGCGCTCGCGATCACGGCGATATTCATCGGTACGGTGCACACGATTCTCGGGCCCGATCACTATCTGCCGTTCATTGCGCTGAGTCAGGCGCGACGATGGAGCACGGCGCGCACCGTGAGCTGGACGATCGTTTGCGGCGCGGCGCATGTGGCCAGCTCGGCGCTGTTCGGCTTGGCGGGTGTGGCGCTGGGGCTGGCTGTCGGCGGGTTGCAGGCGGTCGAGGCGATGCGTGGTGAGATCGCTGCGTGGCTGATGTTCGGTTTTGGTGTGGCGTATGGTTTGTGGGGATTGCGACGCGCGCTGCGTCATGTGCCGCACAAGCACTGGCACTTTCATCGTCATGACGATGGCACCGAGCATCGGCATCCGCACCGACATGGACTGATGCACGGACACGCACATTCGCATCAGCATTCACAGGAGGATTCCCCAAAGCACGCGTCGACCACGCCGTGGGTGTTGTTCATCGTGTTTGCGCTCGGCCCGTGCGAGCCGCTGATCCCAATCCTGATGTACCCCGCCGCACAACACAGTCGCTGGGGCCTGATCTTGGTGACGCTCACCTTCGGCATCGCCACCATCACCACCATGACCGCCACCGTTCTGCTCGGCCGTCGCGGTCTGCGCGCACTCCCGACCGCCGCTCTCGAGCGCTACGCCCACGCCCTCGCCGGCGCCGCCCTCGCCGTCTGCGGCCTCACCATGCAGATCCTCTAACCCCTCCCCGAACTTGAGGGGGTTAGAGGGGGGCGCCGCCTTCTAGAGTGCGGAGGTCAGCGGCGGCGGGGGTGTATTCGGGGTGGACTTTGGTGAGTTCGCGCAACAGGTCGATGGCGGCTTTGCTCGATTCGAAGCGAGCGATGCGGCGGGCGCGGCGGTGGACCAGCAGCACTTGGTTTTGCGTGGCGAGTTTGGCGTTGCGTTGCGCGAGTGCGGCGTCTTCGGATCGACCGAGCTTGGTGTACGCGGCGGCCAACGCGAGCCACGAGTTGTCGGCTTGCGACTCGAGTTGCAGGTAATGCTCGAGAAACTTGATTGCCAAGTCCGATTGCCCCACCTGCGCCGCCAGCATTCCGGCCTCACCCCAGATCGTCTTGTCGAACTGCGCGTACGGCGCAGCGACGCCGGCCTCTGCATCGCGCAACGCCGGCTCGAGTTGGCCCAGCTTGGCTCGCAGTTGTTGTCGCAGTCGCAGCTCACGCGTGTCGCCGTGGCTCAGCTCGACGGCCGCGTCGGCGTGCGGAAGAGCTTGCTCGTAGCGCTGTAGTTTGAGCAGTGCACGAGCTTGCGAGGAGCGCACGATCCAATCGTCAGGCGCCGCTTGAACGGCAAGCTCGAGCGTGCGCATCGCCTCGACCGAGTCGGGCTTCTCGATCAAGCGCACCAAGCCGGCGACAGCCGCCGAGCGCGGCGAGGCTCCGCGGTCGAGCGCCTCATTCAGCAACTTCCGCGCCTGCCGCATGTCGGCCCGCAATCCGATGTTGGACCACGCCAGGTCGGCCAACGCATCAGGACCGAGCGCTGGGCCAGTGCCGGTCGTCAACTTCCAAACATCACCCACCGCGGCATCGATTGCATCGCTCACATCGGGCGCGTCGCGCCGAATCAGCCACGGCGTCTCGAGTTCGACGTACATCGAGTCATCGGTGTTGGCCTGTTCGGCCTTCGCAGCCCAGGTTTTCAAGTCGGAGGGCATCAATCGCAACTGCGCGGCGATGTCCGCCCAGTTCAGCACGTTCAGGCGCAGCAAATCTTGCCGCACCGCCAACGGAACAACCTCGTAGCGCCGCAGTTCGGCGACGGTCAGTTCGCGATCGGTTCCCAACAGCAATAGATCGTTCCAACCGCGATTGAAGCTGAAGCCGTAGACATACTTGAATTCGCCGGTAATCGACGCCAACACGGAGGCCACCGTCTGCTGGTTCATGCCGTAAACCTGGAGCCACTGCATCAAACGCCCGCCGTCGCGTAACGCGCCGTGCGCCGCCTGAAAGAACTCACGCGTGAACAGGTTGGCGCAGCCGGCCACCACCGGATTCGACGGCTCCGAGATGATCACGTCGTAAGAATCGCTGGTGTACGCCAGATGATTTCGCCCGTCGTCGAGAATCAACCTGACCTTGGGCGACTCGAGCGGCTTGCCGTTGATCTCGTCGAACTGATGCGATGCGCCGACGATCGCCGGCTCGATGTCGATCACATCGACATGCTCCGGGTCGTGAAGCAGCACGGCGCCGGTGGTGACACCGGAGGCCAAGCCGATCACCGCGACGCGCTTCGCGTCCGGTGTGAGCAGCATCGGCAGATGGCCCAGCATGCTCTGCGTCGGCATGTCGCCGTACGACGCATCAGGCTTGCCATTCACCCGCAGATCGAGCCCGAGCCCTTCGCGGTGCACCGAGATGGTCGCCGACACACCGTCTTTGTAATAGAGAATCTCCTTGGGCGACTGTCGCTCGAGCTCGAGCGTCTTGACGCCGAACTCCATGTACTTGTTGGGGCGGTAGAACACCCCACGCGTCAACGCGTAGCGATCCCACGACGGCGGCAACAGCACCATCGTGATTGCCAGCAACGCCGAGACACCGGCCGCGATACGCGAGGACGCGAGCAATGCAGCCGCCGAAACCGCAAACGCCAAGGCTGCGATCCATGCCATCGTCTGAGCCAAACCGAACTGAGGAATCAGCACGAAGCCGGTGAGAAACGCACCCAACGCGGAGCCGATGGTGTTGGCGAAGTAGACGGCGCCCAAGGCCTCGGCATCATCGGCGCCGCGTGCCACGCGGGCCCGCACCAGGAGCGGCAGCAGTGCCCCAAGCACCAACGTCGGCGCCAACATCGCGAGCAGTGAAAGCAGCAATGTCGCCGATGTCAGTGCCGCCGGCGCGGTACCGAACCGTTCGAAGAACGACAGCGCCAAATCGGGCACGCGTTGCAGCATCCAAAACGTGATGAAGCTGGTCAGCGCAAGCAGCCCGATACCGCGCCCGTACAGAGCCACCGGATCGAGTCGCTGTGGCAGCCAACGTTCGAACAGACTACCCAGGCCGATTCCGATCAGGAACGCAGCCAGCATTGTAGCGAAGGCGTAGACCGATGAACCAAACGACAACGCGAGGGTGCGCGCCCACGCCACCTCGCAGGCCAGCGAGATAAAGCCGACGAGCCCATACGAGAGCACCAGCGGCGAACCGAGTGAACCGAGTCCGCTCATTGGTGTCGACTCGGCAGCCCGGGCCGACGCCGGCGGTGCTGACTGTGCGGCAGAGGCGAAGGTGAGCAGTGCGATCACACCAGCCGCAATGTCGAGCGCCGCTCCGAACGTATTGGCATGCGACAAGCCCCAATGAGGAAACGCGTAGAACGTCACGAACAATGTCCCAGCCACCGCACCGAGCGTGTTGACGCCATAGATCAACGCGGCTGGGTCGCGAGTCCAGGGTGAGCGCTGTCGTGCCACCATCACCACGATCGGCAGCGTCGCTCCCATCAACATCGTCGGCGCGATCATCACCAAGAGCGCCAACACGAATCGCATCGACGCCGCGCCCCAAAA
>CAZAHQ010000261.1:0-5969 GCA_964484415.1 uncultured Acidobacteriota bacterium
GTCTCGAGCGAATCGCCGAGCAAGCGGACCGTGCCGCTGTCGGCGCGATCGATGCCGCCGATACAGTTGAGTAGCGTGCTCTTGCCGCTGCCCGAAGGCCCGGTTAGGGCCAATCGCTCCCCGGCCCCAAGCCGGCAGGTGACCCCATGAAGCACGCGCAGGGCGCCGTAACTCTTGTGCAGGTCGATGACGTCGAGCACCGCGTTGGCTGGCTGTGACGGGCCCATCCGTGAGATCTCCAGGCGGCCGATTTCAAATCGTTCAAAATCGTCCAAAACGACCCCGCTGAAGTTACACCTCCCCCAGGAGCCCGTCAAACAAACATCAATTTATTTGCATATTTCTCCGCTATTGCGCAGGATTCTGTGCATGTCACCCAAACGCCTGCGGTCCACAGAATCCGACCATACCATCCAGACCCGGTTGGTCTGGGCCTCCCCGCGCGAGGTGGCTGAATCGCTCGGGGTCAGCGAATCGTCGGTCAAGCGCTGGTGCGACGACGGGCGCTTGGACACCGAGCGCACAGCCGGCGGTCATCGGCGGATCGCCGTGGCCGAAGCGCTCCGCTTTGCGCGCAATACCAATCTCTCGATCATGCATCCTGAGATCTTGGGTCTTGCCGGTATTGCATCGACGCTCAGTCGCAGTTCCGTGCTGCCCACCGATCTCGGCGATGCATTGTTCGAGCTTCTGCAGCGCGATGAGGCCGGTGCCGCGCAGCGACTCGCGTTCGCCGCGTTCGCCGAAGGACATAGCATCGCGTCGCTGTGTGATGGACCGTTGCGCTCATCGTTGGCTCGTATCGGTGAGATGTGGAAGCGGTCGCCCGAAGGGATCGTCGCCGAACACCGTGCCGTCGACATTTGCTACCAACTGATGGCGCGTTTGCGGAATGCTCTTCCCGACCCCGATAGCGATGCGCTCGTCGCAGTCGGAGGCGCCCCTCCTGGCGATCCTTACTTATTGCCCAGCGCCATGGCCGCTGCTGTCGTGCACGAGTGCGGCGTTTCGGCGCGCAACGTCGGTGCAGACACACCTGCCGAGGCGCTGATTTCCGCGATTGTTCGCTACAAGGCGCAGATGGTCTGGATCTCGGTAACGCGCGAAGGGGCCGATGAGATCGCGCCCCCGTACATCGAAGCGGTACGACGGGCGGCGCGAGATCACGGCGCGCTGGTGATCGCTGGCGGTCGCACTCTTCCCCCGCGCACGGTGCGCCCTGGTGAGGGACTGCACCTGTTCGCCACGATGGCCGAGCTGGCATCGTTCACGCGCGGGTTGTTGAACAGGAAGTAGCGGCGGGCGCGCAGTGGCTATCGATGGCTAGTAACTGATCTGCATCAGCAATCCGCGTGCGTCACGCGGCGCCGCATATGGCAAAGACTCTCCCGTGTCGTGAGCGAGACGAGCCGCCGACCACGCAGCGACAGCGGTTTCGCGCAGCACGCTCGCGAAATCGGCAACCACTCGAACCCGTTCCAACTGTAGACGCGTGGGTGACGCTGCTTGGATGATCGCCACGACCCATCCGCCCCGACACCCATCGACGCCCGCCACTCGCATGGCGCAAGTGTATCGGGTGCCGTTGCGAACCGCGGTCTATACTCGCGCCATTCATGCGAGAACGATCCTCGTGAGCAATCCCGATACTCTGGTCGTGGGCGCCGGCATCGCGGGCCTTAGTTGTGCGCGTACGCTCGCGCAGGCGGGGGCGCGTGTACGGGTGCTGGAGCGCAGTCAGGGCGTCGGCGGCCGCTGCGCTACCCGGCGGATCGACGGGCAGCCGGTCGATCATGGCCTCTGTTTCTTTCACGGCAGCGATCCGCAATTTCTCGCGGCCGTTCGCGCCGCCGATCCTCACCCGATCGAAAGCTGGCCACGCACCGTCGAAGGCGATGGCGTGCCGTGCTTGCCGCGCGCTTTCCGGCGTGGTGAATCAAGGATTGCACTCAGTTCCGGGGTGACCGCGTTCCCCAAGTCGCTGGCCGCCGGTCTCGATCTGCAGCTCGAGAGCGACGTCACCCACGTGGATTTCGAGGCGGGGCTGTTCACACTAAAGACGTCGGCGGGCGAACGGCATCGCGCGCGTCACCTGGTGCTCACGCAGCCAGCACCGCGCCTCGTCGAGATGCTGCAACGAGCGGCCGGCCCGCAACTGATGATTCCTGCCGATGTGCAGGCGTTGCTCGGCGGCATCGGCACCAAGGCCTGCTTGACGGTGATCGCCGGCTATCACCTTTCCACACCGCAACCGAGCTGGGAGATGCAGTTCCCTTCCGATGCTCAACCGATTCACTTGATCAGTCACGACTCCAGCAAACGGATCGCACCGACGTGGCGCGTGTTCGTGATGCAAGCACTTCCATGCTTTTCGCGACAGCAGTTGGCTGTAGCCCCTGAGGTCTGGTCGAAGCAGTTGCTCGCTGGCGCCACGCGATTGTTGGGACCGTGGGCGGCGTCACCCGCGTGGATTCAAACTCAGCGGTGGCGGCACGCACGCTTGGCGGGTGGCGGCGATTTGCACGGCCCACTGCTGATCGAACTGCCGGGCGGCGCGAGCTTGGGAATCGCCGGTGAGGCGTTCGCGCCCGGCGGCGGCGCCGAGGGGGCCTGGCTTTCCGGCTGCGCGATGGCGGCTCGATTGATACGACGAGAGGCGGCTTGATGAGTGACATCCCCGAAACACTGCAACGCCTGGTTGATCGCGATCGTGAACACGACTGCGAAGGGTACGGCACGGCCAAGGTTTGCGTGAAGGTGGTCGCCGTGGCCAACTTCCCAACGCGCTTCGGTCGCTTTCACATCGCCGCGTTCTGGAATGACCGTGACGAGAAGGATCACATCGCGATCATCCGCGGCGATGTCGTCGGCCGCGAAGATGTACCGACTCGCTTGCACTCCGAGTGCTTGACCGGCGACGCGCTCGGTTCGCTCCGCTGCGACTGCCGCGACCAACTCGGCGCGGCGCTGGCGAAGATCGGCGAGCACGATAACGGCTTGGTGTTGTATCTGCGCCAAGAGGGACGCGGCATCGGCTTGAAAAACAAGATCCGCGCCTATGCCCTGCAGGACCGCGGGCTCGACACCGTGGAGGCCAACATCGCACTCGGGTTTCGCGACGACGAGCGCGACTACTCGATCGCCGCCCACATGATTTACAGCCTGGGAATCAAGTCGATCCGGCTGATGACCAACAACCCCAACAAAATCGCGCAACTGACGCAGTTCGGGATCAACGTTACGGGGCGCATCCCCCACCTGCTGCCGCCAAACGAGTTCAGCCGCGGATATCTCGAAACCAAGGCGCTACGCTCGGGTCATCTGATCGACATTGGCGAGTTGCGCCGGCTCGAAGAGCAAAGCGACGCGCCGGAATTCGAGTCGGTCGACAAGCGCGAATAACGCGGCAGTTTCGAGGCGCTGCAACTACTGTTCGAGCAGCAGCCGTTCCGCCATCGACGCTGCGGCCGCCAAGTCTTCGAGCAGGATGAACTCGTCGTTGCCGTGTGGATTCTGCGAGCCGATCCCGAGGTTCATCGCAGCCAATCCGCGAGCGTTGAGTGCGTTCGCGTCCGACCCACCCGGCGTGACGTACGGCTCCGGTGTCAGTCCGGCCGCTTGCAGCATTGCCGCCGTGCGCTGGTAGATCGTGGAGTCGGGGTCGTGCCGATAAGGCTCGAACTCCCAGTGACTCTGATAGTCGACGGTGGCGCCAGCGAGACTCGCGGCACGCTCGAATGCAGACCGAAACTCAGCGTCCAACTGCTCCACGCGCGCGGCCGTCGTGGCGCGAATCTCGCTTTCGGCCTCCGCTCGCTCGGGCACGACATTCAAGGCCGAGCCACCCCGTATCAAGCCGATGTTTGCCGTGGTCTCGGCATCGACGCGGCCAAGTTTCAAGGCCGAAATCGCGGCCGCTAACACGCGCACCGCGTCGATTCCCCGCTCCGGCGCAATGCCGCTGTGGGCAGCGCGGCCATGCACGACGGCCAGAGAGCGCTTGCAACCATAAGACCCTGCGATGAACCGGCCCGGACGCTGCGACGAGTCGAACACGAATCCGTGTCGCCACCTTGGGTCGATGGCTAGATGGCGCGAACCGGCTAAGGTCGTTTCCTCGCAGATCGTGAACGCCAGGCTGAAGCGTGCCGTGGAGCCGCGCATCGCCATCACGCGCTCAGCGGCGTAGAGCAGCGCCGCAACACCGGCACGATCGTCCACACCCAGGACCGTCGTGCCGTCGGAGGTGATGCGGTCGGTTTGCAGTATTGGCCGCATTCCTGCCGTCGAACGCGCGGTATCCATGTGCGCGAGCAGCACAATCTCGCCGCCATCTCCGGCACGCGCCACGAGATTGCCGCAGTTGCCGCCGCCCGCTTTAGCGGCTTCATCTTCATGCAATGACAGCCCGAGTTCGGCGAGGCGCGCCGCGATGAAATCGGCGACGCCCCGTTCGTTGCCCGAAAGTCCATCGATCGCTGCGACGGCGAGAAACGTTTCGATCAGGCGGCGGTCGATTGCAGCGGGCATAGAACGGGCTCCAGTTCAACGGTTCAACACGCGGTCCTACCGCCAGGTCCCAGCGGTGCGCGCTATTAGAACGCAGAATTGGTCGCACATCCGGCAGAGACTTTTCGGTTGGCAGCAATTTCATTCGTCTAGAATTCGGCGTGCTCGTGCTCGGCTTCGAGCCACAGCGACGCTTGGCGCTGAGAGGCGTGCCAGGATCGAAGCGGATTCATCGACGCGGCAGCGGCGCTCGAGTTTGGGTTGGATCCTCGAATCGAGGAGCAGGAGGGTTGGTGATGGTTTGGGCTGCGTTGGTGATCGTCGGTGGGGCGTTGGCTGCAGACAACCGCCCTGTGCATGAGGCGATCGTCGAACGGGTGCTGCCGGAGCGATCACTTTGCATTGTGCCGCTGGCGAGTGCCGAACCGACGGAATCGGCGAATGCTGTTGCGGCCGAATTTGAGGTTTATTCCGGGAAGGTACCGCTGCTGCGACTCGATTTCACGCAAGCGAACGGCGCCGTTCGTGCGCGCGATCCCGAGTTCGTGCAGGTGTTGCGCAGTTGCGGCGGGTTTTTTTTCACAGGCGGCGATCAATCGCGCATCGTCGACATCTTGCTGCCGGGCGGCGAGGTCACACCGGCACTCGCCGCGATTCGCGAGGTGCTGGCGGAAGGCGGGGTGATGTCGGGCAGTTCGGCCGGTGCGGCAATGATGTCCGATCCGATGATCGGCAGCGGCGACGCGGAGTTGGCGTTGAAGAACGGATTGGTCGCGGCGGAAGACCAACCCGGCGTGTGGGTGCGGAATGGGATGGGATTTTTCGCCGCAGGCCTCACCGACCAGCACTACTTGAGAAGGGGGCGTCTGGGCCGGGTGTTGGCCGTGCTTTCGGCGCGGCGCGACATTCCGCTGGCGATCGGCGTCGATGAAAACAGCGCAGCCTTGGTGGATGGCGATGACGTTTACGCGCTCGGTGCCTCAGGTGTGCTGGTGCTGGACATGCGTGCGGCAGAGCGTGACGGCCCGCTGTTTCGCAACGCAACCTTGTGGTTGTTGGGTCATGGTGACCACCTCGATCTCGCCCGCGGCGTTGCTCAGCCGGCTGGCGAGAAGTCCGCCGTGCGTGCCTGCCGCGCTCCCCGCCCACCGAGACATCCGTGGCGCGAGGCGAGTTTCGCGAGTTGGCTCGGATGTTTCGCTGCATCGTCACGAATCGACGCCACGTTGCGGGCGGAACGATTCAGGCTTCGGCTAGCGCGTGGTGAGGCGTATCGATCGGTGGCAATCGCGGGGTCCGGCCCCTACGGTGTGCCGAACGGGTTGTTCGCCGGACCGTTTACGGTGTCGCTCACGCACTAGCGTTTTTCGACTCGTCGTCCGTCTTTGCGTCGTGCGCGAAGGATCGCGATCTTCGTCGGGTGATTGAACGGCGCGGGATCGACGGGCAGCGCGTTGACC
>CAZAHQ010000262.1:0-5958 GCA_964484415.1 uncultured Acidobacteriota bacterium
CGCGCCCTTGGCATCGTGCATGCTGCCGGCGGCGTCGGGCACATGGTCGGTGCGTTCGGTGCGGGCGCGATGGTGGCGTGGCAGGCACCGGCACCGGGCGCACTCGGAGCGTTTGCGCCCGCGGCGGTTGCTGCGTTGATCGGCGGCGTGTCGGTAGCGATCGGTTGGGTTGTGTTTGCGCTCAGCTCGCGGCGATCGCTAGCCGACCCAGTGCCGATACTGGATCGGCAGCACTGAAGGCGGCTTGCGGCGCAGTCGCTCGGCGGCATGCGCCGGCCAGTAAGGATCGCGCAGCAGCTCGCGCGCCAACAGCACCACATCGGCACGACCGCTGCGCACGATGTCATCGGCCTGCGCCGCATCGATGATCAGCCCCACGGCTGCGGTGGCGATCTGTGCTTCGTGTCGAATGCGATCGGCGAACGGCACCTGCCACGATGGTCCAATCGGCATCGCCGTTCGATCCGAAGACGATCCACCCGAGCTGCAATCGATCAGATCGACACCTTCGGCCTTCAATCGCTGCGACAACGCGACGCTCTCATCGATAGTCCACCCGCCATCGATCCAGTCGCTGCACGAGAGCCGAACTGCCAGCGGCAATTCCGCCGGCCACACGGCGCGCACCGCACGCGCGGTTTCCAGCGGGAAGCGCACGCGATTGTCGAAGCTGCCACCGTATGCGTCGTCGCGGCGATTGGAGATGGGAGAGAGAAAGCTGTGCGCAAGATAGCCGTGGGCGTAGTGCAGCTCGAGCCACTTGAACCCCGCGAAGGCAGCACGCTTGGCGGCGTCGACAAACGCGCGTCGCACGCGTGCGATCTCGTCGAGCGACATCGCTGTTGGGACTTGTGTGAGGCCACCACCAAATGCCACGGCAGTTGGGCCGATCGTCGGCCACGCCCCCTCGTCGCTCGTCAGCGATCGATCACCGTCCCACGGACGAACGGCGCTGGCCTTGCGACCGGCGTGAGCGATTTGGATTCCGGGCACTGCACCGTGCTGCGCCACGAATGCAGCGATGCGCGCCCACGATTCGGCCTGCGCATCGTTCCAGATCCCCGTGCAGCCGGGCGAGATTCGTCCTTCCTGCGACACGCCGGTGGCCTCCGCGATGACCAACGCAGCACCACCGATCGCGCGTGAGCCGAGGTGCACCAGATGCCAGTCGTTGGGGACGCCATCGTTCGCGGAGTACTGGCACATTGGCGAGACGCCGATGCGATTGCGAAGAGTGATGGACTTCAGCGTGAACGTATCGAAAAGACCGGGCATTGAGCGGACTCCTCGGTTTGAGTTCAGGACAGTGTGGCCTATTCAGAAGGTATGAGCTGCTTTCAGCACAACGCTCGATGAGGCTACCGCCCGCTGGCTCGCTAGCGTCGCCAGGCATAAGCGAGTTTGAGAAAAAGTTGTTTGTCGTTGACCGCCATGCTACCCGAGGGAGACAGCAAACGGTTCGACTGGTAGCCAACGTAGGCCAGCGTCTGCCAGTTCAACTTGTAGCTGAACAGCGCCGAGTCGAGGCGGGACCGCTCTCGCGCCGGAGGGCACTCGCGCAAAGGCAGCTCCTGGGGCAGGTCACAGGCGTCGTAAAGCGACACGTCGCGATCGGCACCGATTCGTTCACTCAACAATCGAAGATAGGCACGCGGGCTGAAGTGAATCGTCGCCTTGACGCGGGCCACGCTTGCAGTGAACAGGCGCGCTCGCGAGCGTTCGGTGCGATCGACATCGAGCCACTGACGTTCGCCGTCCAGAATCAACTCGAGGCGATCGATTGGGCGAACCGAGGCACTGGCCTTGAGGTCGCCGCCGTGGCCGAGGCGGTTGTTGGTGAAGTCGACGTCGTCGCCGAGTCGAGCCTGGAGCCTGAGTCGATCGAAGCGGCGAGAAGGGCTCATGTTCAACTCCAGCTCACCGAACTTCAGGTCGAATAGTCGGCCACCACTGAGCAGTTGGTCGGCGATGTGGTATCGAACATCGAGCGACATCGCGAGCGGGCCGTTGATGTTGACGCCAGGCGAGACGGTCCTGCCAAGTCGCTTGCCTTCGGTCGTCTGCGAGACCTCGCTGGTCACGTAGGGATGAAGCCACGTGATTGCTCCACTTGGGTAGAAGTTGGGCCCCACGACCCAACTCGCATGGCGAAACCCGACCTGCGGGATGAAGCCGTTGTCGTCGCGAAATCCTGCACCGATCACGGTGAGTTGGGTGTCGCTCACGAACTGGCGCGTGAGATGCAACCACTCCAACGACGTTGCCGAAGATCGAAGCCGGCTGCCGTCCCACTCTGCAGCGAGGTCGGTTCGGTCAGGCAGCAGCGTATCACTGAGCAACAGTTGGCCCGTGACGGTCTCGGCATCGTTGGGCCGCCACTGAAAATCGGGGCCAAGGACACGGTTGTAGCCGCCGCCACTCAACTCGCGAGTGCTAAGTAGCAGCCCTCCGAACGAATCACCAAACGCGCGGCGCACCCGGCCGATCACAACCGTCGATGAAGAGACTTGCGGCGCCAGGTCCGACGACTGCGCCCCCGGCAGAACGACACTGCCTCCGCCCGCATCGCGCGCGAAGAGAGCGGTGTATGCCGTGTTGCCGAATCGTCCGGTCGCGCGCGCTCCCCAATCCGGATCGGTGATGGTGCGAGTCGAAACCGCTTGCAACGGCGTCGCGAACAGATCGACCGACTCCAAGAATAGCGGTCGTTTCTCCGGGTAGAACAGCGCGAAGCGATTGTTGACAGCCAGTTGCGGCACATCCGATTCGACCTGCGAGAAGTCGGGATTCAGGGCCAGGTCGAGCGTGTGATCGGAGGCGGGTGACCACTTGATGTCGACTCCGGCGTTGGTGTCGATCGACGGGTCGCGCAACGGCGACGCAAGATCGCCAGGGCGCGCTCGCTCCGTGAGCCGCGACGCGGTCGCGAACGGAGCGACGACCCAATGGCTCCCGGATGGCAAATCGCGGAGTCCGACGAGTCGACGCATATGACAGAGCAAGCATGAGGAGCCGCGTGGAACTGGGTTGCTTTCGAAGTCGAACGGGAAGTCGCGCGGATACTCGCGGCCCAAAACCACGCCCCACACCGGCGCCTCGGCGGAAGCGTAGTGAAGCGAGGAGAATGGGATTCGCATCTCTGCGAACCAACCGTGTCCATCGATCCGTGTGGCTGCGTCGTAGTAGAAGTCGGGCCCGGTATCTTCGCTCTGCGTGGCTTCGGTGAAGATCCCGTCGTTCTGAACTCCTCGCGGGTTGACGCTGATGCGGTAGGCGGCGCGTCGATCGCCGCGAGTGTCGAGCAGCACCTGGACCAGGTCCTGCTGGTAGTGGTCAACGCGATCGCGATCGGAAAACGGCGCACGGATCTTCGCCGGCTCTGGGTCGTCGCAGTCGAAGGCGACGTACAGCGCTTCGCTATCGAAGGTGAGCCAGGCCCGTGTCTGTACCTTCGGCGTGGAGTTGTCTCCTGGTTGAGTCTCGAAGAACTCCTCGACCACGGCGGCGCCGACCCAACCCGGGTCGGAAAGATCGCCGTCGATCTTGATCTCGCCGCGACTCTTGGTGATATGCAAATCAGGATTTGGAGCTTCGGCGTGGGCCGTCAGGAGGTTGATGAGCAGGATCGACGCGATCCACCAGTGACGCCGGGTCGTGGCCGCCCTCGGGGGATTCAAAGCTGGGGCGACGCTCCACGCGGTCCGGGTCGACATCGGCGAATCATGGTTGCGCACAGAGATGGAATCAAGCTCATCGCCCAGCGAGATCGCTCGCACCACCCTGAAAGTCGTCGCCAAAACGACGAAACCTGGGGGCTCGACTAAGCACACAAGCCTCCTCCGCCGTCCAAGTAGCCGACAAGGAGGATCGTCCATGCGTACTGCCACGGTTTCAGGATTGGTGCTGGGTATCTCGCTCTCGATCGTTTCGACCACGGCGCTGGCCGGTGGCGACCAATGCCGCCGCGACGAAGCGGCCGCGCGGACACGGGTCGTTGGTGCGGAGTTGTCGGCTTTCGAGCCGAACCACGTTTCGGGAGCGGATGCTGGCAAGACGACCTGCCCGATGTGCCGCTACGGCGATAAGAACGGCGTCTTGGTGTGGATCAACGGCGATCCGAGCGAGGGGTTGAGTCGACTCGCGCTGCAGTTGGAGCAAGAGATGACGACCCGCGCTGCCGACGGTTTCCGCGCCTTCCTGATCTTCACGAATCCGAGTCGAGAAGCCGGCTCTGCGTATGCGGCGCGACTGAAGCGCTGGGCGGAGTCGACGCGGCTGTCGAAGGTGGCCGTGAGTTGGGTTGCGCGGCCCGATGACCCAAAGACGGCAGGTCTTTATGGAATCGATCCGTTTGCAACGAACGCAATCACCGGAATCGCCTATCGCAACCGGCGTTCTGCCGGCAGAATCGACAAGCTGCCAGCCGGCGAGGCGGGCGCGCTCCAGTTGGTGGCACTGCTCGGAGGGACCAAGACCGCGGGACGATGAGAACGGCGGTGCTGCGGCAAGATGGTACTGCAGGCGCAGCACCCGGGCGACGCACCACACTCGGGCCAGCGTCTGACAAATCCGATATCGTTGCGCACGCGCAGCACTGATGAAGGACGCGAAACTCATGCGACGATCGTTCGCCGTGAAAGCGCACCAGACAGACGAGCCGTCGCTCATCGCGGCGGCTCGCGCTGGTGAACGATCGGCGTATGAGCAGTTGTACCGACTCCATGTCGGGAGGATTCACGCCGTGATCGTTCGATTGGTCGGTGTGCGTGATGTCGCCGAAGACCTGACCCAGGACGCATTCGTGCGGGCCTGGCAATTGCTGAAGGAGTTTCGTCAGGACAGCGGCTTCGGAACGTGGTTGCATCGCATCGCTGTCAATGCAGCGCTCGATCATCTTCGCGCTCAGAAGCGCTGGGGCTCTGAGATCCTCGACTCCGAAGCGAGTGCGCTGGTGAGAGATAGCGATCTTCGCCTCGATCTCGCGCGCGCGATCGAAATGCTCCCCGACCGGATGCGAGCCGTCTTCGTACTTCACGATGTCGAGGGGTTAGACCATGCAGAAATCTCGCAACGCCTCGACGTGGCGGAGGGGACCTGCCGCGCACAACTGTTTCAAGCCAGGCGGATCCTCCGCGAGTTGCTTGGAGGTGAACGACCATGACCGATCACGACCGCGATCGAATTGCTGAAGTCGATCAGCTCCCGCGCGAGATCGAGCCCAGCCATGATCTCTGGCCTGAGATTGACCGCCGGATCGGCGACTCGCCACGACGACCACAGCGCTGGTGGTTGCTCGCAGCGAGTTTTCTGATCGCGGCACTCGTGCTCGGTGTGTGGGTCTCGCGATCGCCGCGATCTGGAAGGGTCGATGATGCCGGTTGGACGGCGAGCCTCGGGAGCAAGACTCAACCGTTCGCGCTCGGGGATGTGATCGAGACCGCCGCGGATGAGACCGCGGTTGTCGGACTCTCGGACTTCGGGCGGATCGACGTCCGCCCCGGCAGCTACCTCCGCCGTGAGAAAGGGATCAACCTGGAGCATCGCTTCACGCTCGAGCGTGGAGAAATCGAAGCGTCGATAGACGCTCCGCCGCGCCTGTTCGTGGTGCAGACCCCGGCCACCACCGCGATCGATCTCGGATGCCACTACACGATGCAAGTGCAGCCCAACGGTGACACCCTGCTACACGTCTTGAGCGGACGCGTGTCACTGTCCTCTCCGCTCGGCGATATCGAGATACCGGCGGGAGCGATCTGTCGCGCGCGTCGCGGGGCTGCGATCGGCATTCCGTACTACGCCGACGCGCCGGAAGCGCTTCGATCGGCCCTTCAGATGATCGAAGACGGGGATGTCTCTCCCGAGGCGGCGCAGCGATTGATCGCTGCGGCGCGCGAGCGGGACATCGGATCGTTGGTGCACAGTCTGCGTCGCTTCAACATCATCGAACGGGAGGTTCTT
>CAZAHQ010000263.1:0-5951 GCA_964484415.1 uncultured Acidobacteriota bacterium
GTTCAGCCTGCCGCCCGCGCAGCGCCTGCCGCTCGATGCCTATGTCGGCTTCATGGCGGCACGCAACGCCGTGCCGCTGGCATACGGCGGAGCGTGGCTGTTCTTCGATCGTGCCGAAGTAGGGATCAACATCTTTCCCGAGTTTCGCGGCGGTGAGTCGGCGTTCCTGCTGGCGCAAGTGCTGCGCACCTATCGACAAGCCTGCGGCGCGCAACGGTTCTTCGTCGATCCCTATCAGTTCGGCCGCGGCAACACCGAAGCGATCAAGAGCGGCGCGTTCTGGTTCTACTACAAGCTCGGTTTTCGCCCGGTCGATCCCGACCTGCGACTCGACGCACAGCGCGAGAAGAAACGACTCACCTCGCACCCCGGCGCGCGCACGCCCGCGACACTCCTTCGACGATTCGCCGCCGACCAGTTGACCTGGAGCCTCACGACACAGACCGGCACACAACCCTCGCCGCACCCTGAACAGGTCTCGCGCCACGCCGCGAGGTGGATCGCCGACCAGCACGGGGGCGACGCGACACTCGCCCGCGCCGCCGCCTCCGAGCAGATCGCCGCGTTTCTCGACGTCGCGCCATCCGGCCGCTGGTTTCAGCAACTCGCGCTGAGCATCGCCTCGCTTCCCGACCTGAAGCAGTGGTCGGCAAAGGATCGTCGCGCGGCCGCCGCGGTGCTCACCGCCAAGGATCACCCCGCCGAATGGGACTACATCGCCGCATTGCAGCAGGCGACGCGCCTGAAAGCCGCCTGGGCGGCACTCGCACAGAGCTGAACGAGAGTTTCACGGTCGCATCGACCAGCGCAAATTCCGGCGCCCGCTCCACTACAATGCCGCATGCCCTCCACACTCGCCGAACACTGGACACTCGACCCGACCATCAACTATCTCAATCACGGTTCTTTCGGAGCCTGCCCAAGGGTCGTGCTCGCCGCGCAACGCGACTTGCAGGACCGGCTCGAACGCTCGCCGGTGAAGTTTCTCGATCGCGAGTTTCCCGATCTGCTGCGCACGGCAACCGAGCGCTTGGCCGGGTTTCTCAACGCCGACCCCGACGACATCGTGCCGGTTGCCAACGCCACGACGGGAGTCAACACCGTCCTTTGGTCGCTACCATTCGAATCGGGCGATGAACTGCTGGTCACCGATCACGCCTACAACGCCTGCCGCATGGCACTCGATCGCGTCGCCGAGGTCAGCGGCGCGGTTGTGAGGGTCGTGACACTGCCGCTACCGGTCGAGTCCGACGCGCAGATCGTGTCGTTGGTCATGAGTCAGGTGACATCGCGCACCGTGTTGGCGTTGATCGATCACGTCACCAGTCCTACCGGCTTGGTGTTGCCGGTCGAACGGCTGGTGCAGGAGCTGAGCGCGCGGGGCGTCGAGACGCTGATCGACGGCGCGCATGTGCCGGGAATGTTGCCGCTGGATCTTCGTCGTTTGGGCGCGTCCTTCTACACCGGCAATGCGCACAAGTGGCTGTGCGCCCCGAAGGGTGCGGCGTTCTTGTACGTGGCCCGCGAACTTCAGGCACAAGTCCGCCCGCTGGTGGTCAGCCACGGCGCCAACAAGCCGCTCGGCGACGAGTCGCAACGATTCCGCACCGAGTTCGAATGGACCGGCACCGTCGATCCCACCGCCTATCTGTCGATACCTGCGGCGCTCGATGCGATCGCCTCGTGGGTGCCGGGCGGGTGGCCCGAGGTCATGCAACGCAATCATCAGAAGGTGGTCGAGGCGCGGCGGATGTTGCTAGAGCGTTGGAATCGGCCGCCGTTGTGTCCCGAGTCGATGCTCGGCTCGATCGCCACGATTCAACTCCCCGATGCTCTGCCCGATGGCCGCACCTCGTTCTTGCAGGCCGACCCATGGCAGCAACGGCTGTTCGATGAGCACCAGATCGAAGTGCCGATCTTCGCCTGGCCCGCGCCACCGCGGCGACTGTTGCGAATCTCAGCGCAGCTCTACAACGCGCCTTCCGATTATGAAAAACTCGCGGCGGCGGTCGAAACGCTGGCGCGCTGATATCCTTCGCAGCCCGATGAATGCGACCCCGTGAACGAGCAGCTCAAAACGCCTCCAGCATTGACCGACCGGCGCGCGGCGGGCGTGCTCCTGCATCCAACCAGTCTGCCGGGGCCGTACGGCATCGGCGATTTGGGATCGATGGCGCAGGCCTACATCGATTGGCTGGCGCGGGCTGGGATGTCGTACTGGCAGGTCCTGCCCCTCAATCCACCGGGCGCCGGCAACTCGCCCTACTCCGCCAGCTCGGCCTTCGCCTCCAACCCGTTGATGATCAGCCCGGAACGCTTGGTCGAAGACGGCTTGCTCACCACCGACGCGTTGCCGGCAACGGCGATGCACAGCGGCCCGCGTGTCGATTGGGATGCGGCGATCGCGCTGAAGCATCGCCTCTTGCAGCGCGCTTGGGAAAATTTTCGCGACACGCGCAGGCCGGCCCTGGTCACGGCGTTCGATGAATTTCGGCATCGCGAGCAGCATTGGCTCGACGATTGGGCCTTGTTCGCGTCGATGCGCGATACACACCCTGGGTTGGTCTGGACGCATTGGCCAGCGGCGTTCGCGCATCGCGAACCGAGTGCCTTGCGCAACTATCGCGAGGCGCACGAGGGCGCGGTTGCCTTTCACGCCTTCCAGCAGTTTCTGTTTGCGCGGCAGTGGGATGCGTTGCGCCGTTACGCCCGGCAACGCGGTCTGCAGCTCTTCGGCGACGTCCCGATCTACGTCACCTTCGATAGCGTCGACGTGTGGGCGCATCGGCATCTGTTCCAACTCGACGATGCCTTCCAACCGCGAGAAATCGCGGGCGTCCCTCCCGACTACTTCAACGAAGAGGGTCAGTTGTGGGGCAACCCGCTGTTCGATTGGGGACGCTGCCACGACGAGGGGTACAACTGGTGGATCGCAAGGATCAAGCGCGCGCTGTCGCAGTGCGATCTGTTGCGGCTCGATCACTTCCGCGGCTTCGTCTCGTACTGGTCGGTGCCGTTTCAGAGCGACACCGCCAAGACCGGACGCTGGGTGCCGGGTCCGGGGAAACCGCTCTTCGATGCACTGAAAGCGGCACTCGGACAACTCCCGTTGGTGGCTGAGGACCTGGGCGATATCACGGCCGACGTCAACGCGCTGCGCGACACACTCGACCTGCCTGGCATGGCGATCTTGCAGTTCGCGTTTGCACCCGAGCCGCGCAGCGAGTTCGTACCGTACGCCCATCGCAAGAACCAGGTGGTCTACACCGGCACGCACGACAACAACACCGTGCGCGGCTGGTGGGACGACGAGGCGACGCCGGAGGTCAAGGAGTACCTCGCGCAGTACCTCGGGCACGAGCCGCGCGAGATCCACACCGAGATCGTGCGCATGGCATACGCCTCGCGCGCGTTTCTGGCGATCGTGCCGCATCAAGACCTGGTTGGGCTAGGGGCCTCGGCGCGCATGAACACGCCCGGCGAAGAAGACGGTCATTGGAGTTTTCGATTGCATCCCGACATGGCAAGCGACGCCTTGGCGCGCTGGCTCGAGAAGCAAGCGTGGGTCTACGGTCGCAAACCGGGATAAAACTGCGCGAGATCGTCGGGCGTGTCCAGATCGCGCAACGGGCGTAGCAGCGCGTAACGAGTCTGCGATCGATCCAACACGGCGCAGGTCTGCGCGAGCACACGGTCTGTCGACCAATCGATCGCGTGAAATAGCTCAGGCATTTCGCGCCTGAGTCCCAGCAAGTAGTAACCGCCGTCCAAGGCAGGGCCGATCACAGCCTCGTGCGTCGTCAAGGCCTCGATCGCCTCGCGCCAAATCTCACGCGTCAGATCGGGAACATCGCTGCCGGCCACCAAGACGCGTGTAGCGCCGGTGGAAAACGCCAACGCCATCACGTATTGCAAGCGCTGCCCGAGCGTTGCCTCAGGTTGACTCACGGCGGTCCAGCGCAGGCTCAACCGCGCGGTCCAGTCGAGGGCCCGCTCGGCCGGTGTGACATAGGCCCAGCGCGAAAGCAGCGGCTCATCGAGCGCTTCGATCTCGGCACACGCCGCCCTGGCGAGGCGTTCGTAAAGCGCTGAGGCGCCGTCGGCACCCAGCGCGGGAATCAGGCGCGTCTTGACCTGCCCCGGCTCGGGCCACCGCAGAAACAACGCGACCGTGGTCATCGTGAGGCGCGCCTCGTGGCGATTCGCTCGGGCGAAACGCCGAGCGCATCGAGCCACAAGATCCGTTGATGCTGCCAGGCGACGCGGAGCACGCCGTGTCGCTCCCAACGCCGTGATGAGGTATGCAAGTCGATCGGGATCACGCTCACGCGGCCGTGCCGTTTGGCGATTCGCAAGAAGTGCAGGTCCTCCAAGATCGGTTGCTCGGGGAAGCCGCCCCAGCGTGTGAAGTCGGCCGCGCGCACGAACAACCCTTGATCGCCGTAGGGTGTTTGGCGAAGCCGCACGCGCCAACGTGTCAGCCACTCGACACAACGAAAGCGCAGTCCCGAGGCATCGACCGCAAATCGCAGCGCGCCGATCGCCACGTCCGGGTCGCTCATCGCCTGTTCGACCGCGGCACCGGCGCCTGGACTGACGCGCGAGTCGGCGTGCACGAACCACAGCAGCTCGCCGCAGGCCTGGCGCGCCGCAGCGTTCATCTGTCGCGCGCGTCCGCGCGGGGCACGAACCACACGCGTCTTGGGGTGCGCGGCGGCGATCGCGATCGTGTCGTCTTGGCTGCCGCCATCGGAAACCAAGACTTCAGCGACCTCGGGCTCGGCCACGAGGCTCGCCAAGCACGACGCAATCGTCGCCGATTCGTCGAGTGCCGGCACGATCACAGAAATCACTCGCGCCACCGTGCGGTATCGGCCATCAACAGCGCCGCCAGCGCGGTCCAGCCGGTTTGATGCGAGGCGCCCAACCCTTTGCCGTCGTCGCCGTGAAAATACTCGTGAAACAGCAACAGGTCGCGGTAATGGGGATCGCTCGCGAACCGCTCGTCGCCGCCGTGACAGGGGCGTTGGCCGCGCTCGTTCGGCAGGAACAGGGCGCAGAGGCGGCGCTCGAGTTCGCGCGCCACGCCCCACAGATCGATGAACGTTCCAGACCCGGCCGGGCACTCCACCACGATGTCCTCACCGTAGAAGTGGTGATACCGCTCCAGCGCTTCGATCAGCAAGAGGTTGACCGGCAACCAGATCGGGCCGCGCCAGTTGCTGTTGCCGCCGAACATTCCGGTGCGCGACTCGCCCGGCTCGTAGGCGACCGAGTAGGTCGCGCCATCGAGCTTCAGCGTGTACGGCTTGTCGCCGTGTGCGCGAGACAGCGAACGAATTCCATATGGCGAGAGGAACTCAGCCTCATCGAGAATCCGTTTCAGCGCGCGCACCAATCGTTCGCGGTGCGCGAGCGACAGCAGGCGGTGCTGGTGTCCGTGATGCTCGCCGGCGATCACTTGCAACCCCAGGTCGAGCCGGTTGCGCAGGAACCACTCCATCCGCCGTTTGAATCCCGGCAACGTGTCGATCACCTCGTCGCGCAAGATCTCGACCGCGAACAACGGGATGATCCCGACCATCGAGCGCACGCGAAGCGGGAGCTCTTGTCCGTCGACGTGCAACTCGTCGTAATAAAAACCGTCTTCTTCATCCCACAGCCCGTCCTTGCCGAGTTGATTGATTGCGGCATCGATCGCGACGAAGTGCTCGAAGAACTTGGAGGCGACGTCCTCGTAGGCCGGATCGTCAGCGGCAATCTCGAGTGCGATCGAGAGCATCGTTGCGCAGTAGAACGCCATCCAGGCGGTGCCGTCCGCCTGCTCGAGCCGGCCAGCGCCCGGCAACGGCTTGCTGCGATCGAAGACGCCAATGTTGTCCAGCCCCAAGAAACCGCCCGAAAAGAGGTTGTTTCCTTCGACATCCTTGCGATTGACCCACCAGGTGAAG
>CAZAHQ010000264.1:0-5922 GCA_964484415.1 uncultured Acidobacteriota bacterium
CGCGCTGCCAACCGGGGCTGTGCCGTGCGCGACCTCAGGGAGGGTTACTGCCTCGATCGTTGACCCGTCGGTCCATAGCGCACCATCGATTCCCGACAGCCACATCCAACCTGGTCGACCAGGATCGGGGGACGGAGATCCAGCGTAGACAGTTCCGTTGAAGAGTTGCCACTGGCCGCCAGAATACAAACCGATCATCGAATCTTCCGAGCCGGCCCAGAGGCGGCCCAGCGAGTCCTCCACCAGTCGTGTCGGGTAGTAGTTACGCAGGCCGAGATCGACATAGTCGGTACCGGTCCACTCCTGTACACCACCTCCGGGCATACCGAGCGCGACGTGACTGTTCGAACGTCGGTAGGCAATCGCAAATGTGGAGTCCGAGTCGAATGGGAACGGGCCCGAGCCCGGCAGGTCGTGGTTGAGTCGATTGAATCCGCGCCACCTCGTACCGTCGAAGTGTTGGAAGCCACCGACACCAGGTCCCAGGTTGGAAGTCGTCCATACGTTGCCATCAGGTGCGAGTGAAAGATCGAGCACGAAGTTGTCACCCTGCGAACAGTTCGTGATTCGGTATCTCTGCCATTGTCCCGTCTGTGGATCTCTTCGTGCGGCGCCACCATCGCCGGAGGTCCACACCACACCAGTACGAGGATCCATGTCGATGCCGACGATACCCATCCTTGCATTCGTTGGCCCGCCGATTCCCAGGTCATTCCAAGTGTTTCCGTTCCAGTGCCACACTCGCCCGGTAGCATCACCGATCAGGGCCTGGGCTTGGTCGAATGCCCTCATCGTGTTGATGTAACTTGCACCGCCCTCGTTGGGGGCTGGTACGTCCACCCAAGATCCGTCAGGTTTGCGATACCCAAGACTCAAGATCGGGTCCCACTGCCGGTCGCTGTGGATCCCCCACAAATTTCCGGCGTCGTCCACGACATCCACGCCGCGAAGCGATGCGATCTCTCCTACTTCGCCCGTAGTGGACTGCGATTCCCATAACTGCGTCGCACTATCGAAACGCGATACCGGCGACGCGAGTCCGGGGGAGGCCATCGCGGCCCAGACGTAATAACCATTCGTGGGTTTGGGCTGGACAGCGATGTGTTCGAAACCACCTTCCCAACGATCCATTCGTCCTGACGTGGGATCGAGTCGGACGATGATGCCATCGCCCAAGATCCACATTTTTCCATCCGGAGAGATATCTATGTCGCGACCGCCACCGTTGGTGCCAGGTCCGTCGAGGTCATAGCGAACAAGCGATTCTGGCCCGATGGCGGGGTCCATGCGAAGCACCCCGGTCCACGTTCCGAACCAGATGCGCCCGAGCCGATCCGCTGCGATATCGCGGACACGAGCCGCGCCGACTTCGTACGGATTCCCCACGATTCGATAATCGACGTTCGACACTGGAATCCAGCGATCTTCGGCCTGAACGAACTTGGCGATCCCGCCCTCCTCGAAGGCGGGGTCGTAACCACCAATCCAGGGGTCGCCGTCAGGGCCGATCCACAGTGCCTCGCTCCAGTCGCCCTGCACCCCAGTGTTTCCAAGCCGATAGTATCTGAACTCCGTCTTCGCCCCGGGAGGCCCTTGATCCGGCGGCGCTTGAGCGATGACCGGCGCTGCGCTGGCTGATATGAGAACTGCACTGAGAACGAGCATGTATAGCCTCTGCATTCTGCTGACCTCCCTTTGTTGTTTGTATTTCCTGCAATCCCTCACGGCTGTCACTTCCATCTCTAGACCACCTTCTAGCACCGTTGATACACATCGGGAGCGAGCGGTCGCAGCGAATGCTCAAAGCCCGCGAGGATCCAGCTGAGTGCCGCGCTGCATCGCTGCACCGATTCTAGGTGCTAGATGTTCCCGCTGTATCGTGCGTCGCGTATCGGCGCCGCAAGTTCCCTCTGATGAGTCGCGCAGCAAGTCGCGAACTCAGCCGTTCCTGATACGCGCTCAAACCGCACCGGCGCAGCGATGTGCAGCAGTGCGCTGCAGCTGCGATTGCGCACGCATCCGCCGAGGAAGGTCACACTGCATTCCTCCGAGGCGTCATTTCAGGCTCCCGATCGCCGTCCCAGACTTCGCACCTGCCGCGGCTGAGCCGCACGCTAATGTTGGATTTCCATGTCGTCTGTGACCTACATCACTCATCCAGCTTGCGATGGGTCAAGCGCCATAAGGCGCTGTGCGTCTCCGCACGGGGGACGAATCTGATCGAGGTTGTTGTCAGCCGGGACACCTGCGCGGTGCACGGCGAGGTGATGATGGTGACGATGAGTGTGCCTGGTACTAAGTAGGCCACTGACTCTGACTGCGGCCCGGAAAAGCGGGCCGCTCGAGTGTGAGATGCTGGCGGGCGTTGGGTGGACCGAGAAGCGCAAGTTCGTGCTGGGCGAGGACGGCGCCCACATGCCTGCAATCGGTGGCACGTCGCTCAAGGCGTACACATCGCCGGGCTACTTGATGTGGTCGCCTTGACATCGCTTCGGAACGCTGCTCGTTCATAGCGTCGCGGCGTGTGTGGGTCGTGTGTGGCTAGTTTCGTATCAGTGCGGCGATCAGACGATCCCACGCCATCCGTTCTCTGGCTTCGCTGAAGAGCCCAGCGCAGCCGCGGCAGCGTTGGGTAAGATCGCGCAGAAAACGCCTATCGTTTTCAGAGCGCAGCAGCAGTTGCGTCAGCGCTCTTGTGTCCCCAACGCCGAATGTGCCGGGATAGCGCTTGCCCAACAGACCCAAGCTGCCGTCGATCGCCGTGGTCAAGATCGGCACACCATCGACACAGGCTTCACCGATCACATTCGCGCCCCCTTCACTGCGCGAGCTGAGCACCATCAGATCGCTGGAGGCAATCAAGCGGCGAGTCCGCTGGTGTGACATCTCGCCAAGCCACTGCCAGCGCGCATTGGAGTCGCTCTCACGTCGAGCGCGGCGGTGCCAACCTTCAGTGAGCGCTGATCCAACGTGAGAAACGATGATCCTCGATTCGCGCGGCAATCGTCGTACCGCGTACGCGGCGCGCAACGGATCTTTCACCGCCCGCAGATGGCCCACGACGATCACGCGGAACGCGTGCGGACGGGCCCGTGCGCGTGACGAAGGCCGGACTGTGGGCGACACCGACTGATAGATCACGCACAGCTTGCGGCGCCAGCGCGGAAGCAGCTGTTTGGCGGCCAACGGCTGAAGCGCGATCACGCGATCGGCTTGGTCGAGGGCTCGACAAGCGGTTGGCCTGGCTTGGAGGTTGGGGTACAGCTCGGTGCCGGTGAGCGCCACGACAATCGGCATCTGCGCTCGCATCTGCCGAGCCCTCGCCACGGCGCGCGCGCAGCGCACGGCATGAAGAGCGATCATCAGATCGGCGGGCTGCGACCTGAACTCGAGAGCGATCGTGACGCGATGCCCCAGCGAGCGCAGGATCTTTGCCCAACGCTCGGCGGTCAGTCGGTTGCCACGCAGACTACCGCGTGGAGCGGGGCAGACAATCAGGATGCGCATCGGGTTTGCCATTGTGACCCGATCGGTCAGCGGATTGAAGGAGTCTCTCGCTCACAGCATCCACCTATCAAAGGGCTTCTCCTCAGCTCTGTGGACACCCCCAATGAGGCGAGAATGCCTCGAGGGCTGAGCGATGAAGTGGAAACGGCGGAAGTTCACGGAGAAGATGTGGCTGGCCGGAGACTCACCGAGACCTCTTGCGATCGGGCGATAGCAGCGACTGTGAGGCCGCGATCGGCTATCCGACGTCCACGCTACTCCCGATCGAGCTGCCGCTAGAACCGCCAGCTCACACCCAACTCGATCTGATCGTTGGAATCATCGTCACCGTCGGTGCGCTGTCCCGAGAATAGTAACAACCAGCGACGCCCGAGCGTCACGTCGACGTCGATGCCGAGCCAGTTGATGGTGCGATCGGGAGCGACGGTCAAGAGCGATGTTTCATTCTGCGTGCCGCCGGTCAGCTCGAAGTGCACGCGTTCTCCAAGGTCCAGGCCGGCGCTCACCGAGTGCAGCCAGCCTTCAGTTCGCTCATTGGTGTAACGCGTGCTGCGTGAGCGCGCATCGATGTTGTACTTGGTCAGGTTATCGGCACCGAATGTCACCGTATAGCGGTTCGAATTGGTGCTGACGCCATCGGCGGTGTCGCTGCGGAGCTCACCGCCGACGCGGAAGTGTTTGGCAAAACGCCAGCGAGCGCCAAGCCAGACACCGCGACGCTGACGCTCGTCGAACACGGTTTCGGGCGTGACGAAGTCGGTGTACAGCCGCACATTGCGGCGATCGTCGTAACCGCCGTTCAGCTCGAACGTCTCGGTGAACTGATAGCGCGCCATCAGGAATGAGCTGGTGGGAGCAAACGCGCTTTCTCCGGCATCGGCCTTCCAGCCGCGATTGATGTCGACCTCCTGCGTCAGGTACGTCATCAGCTTCTTACTGCGGATCATCCCCTGTATGTACACGAACTCGCGATTGATCTCCCCTTTCTGATAACTGCCGATCAGTCCGGTCGTGAGTTCCCAATCGAGCTTGGCGTCCTTCTTCTGGCGCAGTTCGTAGTAGGCGCCGTACTCGCGAACTTCGGTGGAGTATCCCTGATCGATCCGATCCGGTTGCGAGCCGGCGATTGCGCCGACACGCCAGCGCGGGGTGCTGTACTCGGCCGACGCGCCGTCGTAGATCGAGATTGCACTCAAGGAGGGCGTGATCTGGCGGCCCACCGTGACACGCCAATCGGAGTCCTTCGGATGCCATCCCGCCGAAAGCCGATAGATGCGCGTGAGCGAGTCGTTGCGATCCGGTCCGTCCGGCAGGGTGCGATAGGTGCGACGCGAACGAACATCGGCCGAGAGCTCGAGTGGTGTGCCGGCCAGTCCACGTGCGTCGAAGCGAAGATCGAGCCCTGGTTGCGACACGTCGCTGCCAAATCCAGTCCGATCACGCACCGCCAAGTAGCGCACCCCCACACGGCCGCTCATTCCCATTTCGCGCATCCGTTTGTCGAACGGCTTCTTGGGCTTCTCGGGCTTTGGCTCTTGCTTCGGCGTTTCGGCAACGGCCGGCTGCTCGGGGCCAGGTGTCGACAACTGTCCGGGTCCCGTGCGTCCCGTCATGTCGACCGCACCGTGAGCGATGAAGCGCACCGTGTCACCCACCTTCAGTTCGACATTCGGTGTCTCGACCTTACAGGCCGACTTGTGTGAGGAGACGTCAGTCACGGCCAGCACCGCAACGATGACATCGCCGCGCACAACCTCGATCTTGTCACCAACACGAACGCCCTCATCCTGACCGGCATTGATGTAGGCAGAGTCGCCGGCCAGGTAGGTGATGCTGGCCTTCAAGCCGATCAGCCGATCGCCTTTCTCCTGTGCAACTGCAGCGCTACATACCAGCGCCAACGTGCAGCAGACTGAGGCCGCCCAGATCACACGGCAGCGGAACATCAGTCGGCCCTCCCTCGAGGATGGCAGCGATAGCAGGCTCTACTGTCATAGCTGTAGCCGGAAACTCCCCGGTGATTCCCGTCGGTCTTTGCCTTGTCCGAGTGCGGATGACACCCCAGACAAGAGAACTCGGCATAGTTGTTGGAGTTGGTATGGCAATCCGAGCAGTTGTTCCACCTGCCCCTGTGAGTGCCGGAGTAAATCGGGAAGTAGTCGGCGTCGTGCTCGAAGCGTGCGCCGGCCCAGGTAGTCGTGGTGTGACAGGCGGTGCAATCGGTTGGGAAGCCGGCTGCTCGGTGATTTGGATCGGTCGTGTTGTCGTAGTCGGACTTGTGGCAGCTGTAGCAGGCGGTTGGCTTTCCGTTGTAGACGCCGTCGGCATGGCAGGCGTTGCACGGCAGGTTCCTGTGCGCGCCGGTCAACGGGAAGTCAGTGGTGTTGTGATCGAAGTTGGAATCCCAGTTGGTGG
>CAZAHQ010000265.1:0-5904 GCA_964484415.1 uncultured Acidobacteriota bacterium
CTGGGAACTGGAGGGGTCTCGTCTGACGCTCGAAGCGATCACCGGAAAGCCGGTTCGTTTCATGTGTTGGCCCAACGGTGGAACGTGCGAGCAGGCGTTCGAGTTGCTCAACGAGTGCGGCTACTTGGCAGCAACATTGCCCAGCCGTGCGAAACAACCCAACAACAACCTCGGCACCAGACCCGATCGGATCGGGAGGATCAGCGCCACCAGTTTCTTCAGGGGGACTACCACACCGTTCCCGTGGGTCGTGAGTTTCGCATTGAAGGTCGAGCGCAATCGGGGCAACCGCTATATGGAACTCCCGATCAAAGCGATCTGGCTGTACCGAAAGTTCGTCAAGCCAGGCGGTGTGACACCTCCGGGAGCAGAAGAATGAGCCTGAGACATCCGATCGCCAACTTCGTAGACCGCGCTGTTGCGTGGCGCGGCAAGCGTCGGTTCCCTCGGTATTTGGCCGAGTTCCGTGCGATGGAACGTTGGGATGCTCAGGCCTTGCAGTCGTGGCGATTCAAACGGGTGCAGGCGTTGATCGAACATGCCAACAAGACCGTTCCCTACTGGAGTGAGCAACTCGATCGTCTTGGTGCCAAGCCGGGCGACTTCACAGCGCCTGAACATGTGCGATTGCTTCCAGCGTTGACCAAGGATCTGATCAACCAGTTGGGCGATGCGCTGATCTCACGCGACCCGGTGCGAAGTCGCGTCAGTTTCAACTCGACTGGGGGCTCGACCGGAAAGAACGTGTGGTTCCTCTTGGATCTGGAAACTCAGGATCGACGTCGTGCCGCGGGGCGACTGACCGAAGGATGGGACGGCGTCGAACCGGGCACGCGCACAGCCACCGTGTGGGGTGCCTCGCTCGACGCCAAGCCGTCGCGCGCCGCGCAGTGGTATGACAGGCTCACCAACAAGCTGTTTCTTTCCGCGTACGGCGTCGGCCTCGAGAAGGTGGGGGAGTACTACGCTGCCCTGTCGCGCTTCAAACCCGACGTGATTTCGGCCTACCCTTCGCTGCTCTTGCATCTGGCGCGACAGGTCGGCAAGGATCGCTGTCGAGCGCTCGGCGTGCGCCTGATCTACACCTCGGCGGAAGCGCTGTACGAGCCTGTCCGCGAGGAGTTACAAGAGTTGTTCGGTACCGCCGTCCGCAACCGCTATGCATCTCGAGAGTTCGGCATGATCGCCAGCGATTGCCCGCAAGGCGGCGGACTGCATCTGATGGACATGCGGCTATGGACCGAGACGATCCCGCCGATGTCGGTCGATACGCCCGGCGAACTGGTGATCACCGATCTCGACAACTACACCATGCCGCTGATTCGCTATCGAATCGAGGACACCGCACGCGTTTCAACCAAACCCTGCGACTGCGGCCGCTCATGGACCAGACTCGCGACGGTCGACGGCCGAGTGTTGGATGTCATCGTCACGCCCGACGGGCGTGCCTTCGGCGGCACCTTCTTCACGCTGACGCTGCGTCCCTTCGATCGGTCGATCACCCAGTTCCAAGTGATCCAAGAGCGGGTCGACCACCTGACCGTGAAGATCGTACCCGGCGTCTCATGGGACCTGCGCAAGCGCGCCGAGGTACTGGAAACACTCAACCGTCAACTCGGCGGGGGGCTGCAGATCGATCTGATCGAAGTTGGCGAGATCGCACCGCTGCCGTCCGGCAAGCGGCGTTTCGTCGTGTCGCAGATCGACCCGCTTCATCGCGCCACGCCGGTCTAGACCCGAAGTCCAAGCTCTGCCCCGAAACCCCCTGATCCAGGCTGTGACAGCAGCTTTACACTGGGTTCTTGACCGATCGGTACGGAACCCGTATATTCCGGACCGCTCAGTACAGAAAGGAGCCGCCGATGGCCCGCCCCAAGGAATTCGATGTCGACAAGGCGCTCGATGCCGCGATGGAGACGTTCTGGGAAAAGGGATACGAGGCAACTTCCGTCTGTGACCTGACCGAGCGGATGGGAGTGCAGAAGGCCAGTTTGTACGGGACCTTCGGCGACAAACGACAACTGTTTCTCGCCGCGCTCACCAAGTACGCTCGAGACGATCATCGTGAATTGAAGCAGCACTTCGTCGGCGCGCCGTCGGTGAAGCGAGCGTTTCGCGAGCTATTCGCCGAGATCGTTCAGCACACGACCTCGGAGCGTCCTCAATCGGGTTGTTTCTGCGTCAACGCGGCAACCGAACTGGCGCAACACGATACCGAAGTGGCCGCGTTGTTGGATCAACACTTCCGGGCCGTGGAGCGCGTGTTGAGAGCGGCGATCGAACGGGGACAAGTTGCGGGCGAGATAAAGGCACGCGTGGACGCTGGACCCGTTGCAAAGCACCTGACGGTGACGCTACTGGGAATGGCCGTGGCGTCCAAGCTCGGAGCAGGGGAACGAAGGATCGCTGACAGTGCAAAGGTCGCATTGTCCTTACTGGATGCATAGAAAATCCCTTACCTAATTCTGTACCAATCGGTACAAAACGGAGACGTGTCGATGAACACATTCAACGGCAAGGTGGCTTTGGTAACAGGCGGAACCTCAGGTATCGGAAAGGCCACGGCGCTGGCATATGCACGCCAGGGAGCCAACGTCGTGGTCGCTGGGCGACGCGAGGCAGAAGGGCAGCAAGTCGTCGATGAGATCCGGCGCAACAATGGCGACGCACTCTTCGTCAAGACCGATGTGACTCGAGAAAGCGACGTGACGCGCCTGGTCGTGCGCACACTCGAGCAGTACGGCCGTCTGGATGCTGTGTTCAACAACGCCGGACTCGACGAGGTGATGGGCGCGCTGACCGAAAAGACCGAAGCGCAAGCGCGGCAGCAACTGGATGTCAACGTCCTCAGCGTCTTTCTGTCACTAAAACACCAGATTCCGGCGCTGGTCCGATCGGGCGGCGGCGCGATCGTGAACAACGCGTCGATCGCCGGGCAAATCGGCATGGCAGGCGTAGCCATGTACGTGGCCAGCAAACATGCGGTGGTAGGGATGACTCGCGCGGCAGCCTTGGAACACGCGACCGCCGGCGTGCGAATCAACTCTGTCTCGCCGGGAGCCATTCAAACCGATATGTTCCGGCGCTTCGCCGGGGAAGAGACCAGCGAGATGGCCAAGATGCTGGCCGCCGCACATCCGATGGGGCGGGTCGGCCGTCCTGAGGAGGTTGCCGAAGCGGTGTTGTGGCTGACGTCACCGGCCGCATCGTTCGTGACCGGACAGGATCTTGCCGTCGATGGCGGCTACACGGCGCGCTGAGCGCGGCCGATAGGAGCGAGAGAAATGAAACGACAAGCCTCTGCCCAGTGGAATGGCGACCTGAAGAGCGGGCGCGGCACGTTGACGAGCGACAGCCACGTGCTCAACGACACTCCTTATTCGTTCACCAGCCGGTTCGATCACGGTTCGGGGACCAATCCGGAAGAGTTGATTGCAGCGGCACACGCCGGCTGCTTCACGATGGCGACCTCGGCGATCTTGGGCCGTGCGGGGTATACGCCCGAGTCGCTCAACACGCGTGCGACGCTGAGCCTCGAGCAGGTCGACGGCAACTGGACCATCACTGCCGTCCACCTGGATCTAACCGCCAAGATTCCAGGAATCGACGCCGCGAAGTTCCAAGAGATCGCCGCCGACGCCAAGCTCAATTGCGTTGTGTCGCGAGCACTCAAGGCCACACTCACGCTCGAGGCCCGCCTCATCGCATAACTGACCTTTGTCGCGGGCGGTGCCCGAGCGATCGATTCGCTCGCACCGCCCGCCGCTTCTACTCACGAGTACCGAGGTTTCACCGATGCGAAGATCGCTACGCTATTTGTGTGTTTCGGCCTTTCTGGTAGCAGGCGCTTGGGTCTTTGCCCCGCCGCGCTTGCACGCCGGCGAGGCAACGGTCCCCGTTGCCGACCCCGCCGTGAGCGGTGCGCTGCGGGTGGCCCACATCGCACTTTCCGTCCAGAACGTGGAACGTTGTTCGCGCTGGTATCGACAGCTGCTCGGGTCTCGGATCGAAGCGTCGCACCCAAAGTTGCGTTACGAGGTGCGTGCCTCCGAACAGGACGGATCCCTGAGTGCCTACGTTGCCGACGATCGCGGCAACTTGATTCAACTCATTCAACAGCCCTTGGAGAGGGAACCATGAATAACTCATCGTTGTTTCAACCTGCGCGCTTTGGTGCGCTCGCGTTGAAGAGTCGCGTCGTGATGGCGCCGATGACGCGCCAACGTGCCGAGACGAACGTTCCTAACGAGCTGATGCAGGAGTACTACCATCAGCGCAGCAGTGCCGGCCTGATCGTCACCGAAGCGACACAGATTTCGCCACGCGGTGCCGGCGCCTTGCGCACACCGGGGATCCACAGCGAGGCGCAAGTGCAGGGCTGGCGTGCCGTCACCACTCGCGTGCATGAAGCGGGCGGCAGCATCGTGCTGCAACTGTGGCACGCCGGGCGCTCGTCGCACCCGTCGATCATCGAGGGTACTACCCCCGTGGCGCCGTCGGCGCTGGCGGTGACCGACGCCGAATTCCACACCGCCCACGGCAAGGAACCATTCCCGGTACCACACGCGTTGGAGCGTGAAGAGATCGCGCCGATCGTCACGCAGTTTGCTCGAGCGGTCGAGAACGCACGGCGGGCCGGTTTCGATGGTGTGGAGTTGCATGCCGCCAACGGCTACCTGATCGACCAGTTTCTACGCGACGGCTCGAACCACCGCACCGATGATTACGGTGGGAGCGTCGCCAATCGGGCGCGCTTCCTCTTGGAAGTCACCGAAGCGGTCAGTCAGGCGTGGTCGGCCGATCGCGTCGGCGTTCGGCTGTCGCCGCGAGGCACCTACAACGACATGCGCGATTCCGATCCGGCCAACACCTTTGGTTATGCCGTCTCTCAACTCAATCGATTCGGCTTGGCGTACTTGCATCTCAGCGAGCCGATTTCCGGGCCGTTCATGGTGCCGGGAGAGCGGATCTCGCTCCGGTTGAGGCGGCTATTCAACGGTCCACTCATCGTCAACGGTGGCTTTGATCGCGACTCGGCGGAACAGGCTCTTGTCAGCGGGGATGCCGATGCCGTCGCGTTCGGCGTGCCGTTTCTCACCAGCCCTGATCTCCCGCGTCGCCTGCAATCGAGGGCGTCGCAGAATCCGCCGGACTTCAGCACCTTCTATTCGCCAGGGCCCAAGGGGTACATCGACTACCCTGCGCTGCTCTAAGAGGCCGATGGATCGGTAACCTGTGGGGCGGGCTTCGCCCGGCGTGGAACGGCTACGAGGCTGGCCGGACTCGCCGGCTTCTGATTGCGGACATAGATTCGTGCCCGTGCCGAAACCCGCCCCATTGCCGCGAATTCCCGCGAACTGCGGCCAGACCCTATGATCCCCCGATGCCCGTTCGCGTTCTGCTAGTCACCGGTAGCCTCGGCCCAGGCGGCACCGAGTTGTCCGTGGTCGGCCTCGCCCGCGGTCTCAACGCACGAGGCCGTGCGCTGCCGCATGTCGCGGTGCTCGGTTCGGCAGGCAGCTATGGGCCGACGTTGCGCTCCGAGGGGATCGTGGTGCACGAGCTGGGAATCAAAGGAGCGCTGCGCACGCCGGGCCGTTTTCGCGCGCTGCTCCAACTGGCCGACATCGTCAGACGCGAGAAGATCGGGATCGTCCACACTTTTCTGTTCGATGCGGACGTCTACGGAATGCTTGCGGCTCGCATCGGAGGGCCGTGGAGCGTGGTCACCACGCGTCGCGCGATCAAGAAGGGCAGGCCCTTGCACATGCTCGGATATCGCCTCACCAACGGCTTCGCCGATCGGATCGTGTGCAACTCGGAAGCGGTGCGTGAGTTCACGCTGAAAAAGGAGAACCCGCCGGGTGACAAACTGCGGGTGATCCCCAACGGCGTCGACTTGGA
>CAZAHQ010000266.1:0-5844 GCA_964484415.1 uncultured Acidobacteriota bacterium
AAACAAGATGCCGCTCAACGCCAGCCCGAAAACGAGGCATCACACCGGGTTCGGCACATCAATGAAGCGTGCCTCGATTCCAAATCTTTGCGCGAGATGCTCGCCCAACGCCTGCACACCGAATGTTTCCGTCGCGTGATGCCCCGCCGCCACGAAGTGGATTCGTTCCTCACGCGCAATGTGCACAGCCGGTTCGGACGGTTCGCCGGTAAGAAACAGGTCGAGCCCCATGCGCGCCGCATCCTGCACCAAGTTGGCGGCGCCGCCGGTGACAATGCCAATGCGCTGCACCTGCTCAGGACCTGCAGCAATCGTCAACGGTTCGCGCGCTGTTGCATCGGCGATCCGTTGCACCAGTTCGCGCACCGGCAGCGGTGCGTCGAATCTCGCGATCACGCCCACCGGCAACCCTTCGTACGAAAACGCCGGCTCGAGTTGTGTCGCTCCCAACCGGCGCGCGAGCACCGCATTGTTCCCCACCTCAGGGTGACGGTCGAGCGGAAGGTGATACGCCAACAGCGTCAGGTCGTTACTCAAGAGCGCCTTCAAGCGGGCGCGCAGCGACCGTTCCACACGCAACTCCCCCGCACCGCGCCAGAACAATCCATGGTGCACGACCGCAACATCGGCATTCCATGCAACGGCTTGCTCGATGAACGCCAGCGACGCCGTCACGCCAAGCGCGACGCGGGAAACGCCATCGCGCCCCTCGACTTGCAGCCCGTTGGGCCCGTAATCACGCCCCTCATGAGCCGCCAGATACCGGTCCAGATACTCGGTCAACTGCACGCGATTGAGTGTCGACATAACCGTCCCCTCTAGGTGGGGGAGGATATCAGCGCGGTGTTCGATCCGCGCCGTTTACGGTTTTTTGCACTGAAATTCGGCCGCCAGCGTGGAATCGCCGTAAAGATTGCGCGACGGGAAAGGACCATGATCACTTCCGATTTGTTGACGATGTGTCGCGATTTCAGTTTCTGCCCCGACTGCCTCGATCTGCGTGGCCAGTTCGAGGACGGCCATTCGAGCCCCAGCACAAAGGTGCAGTTGTGCGGCTGTTGGCGCGGACGTCGTCATCACGCGATCAGCGCATTGCCGTTTTGTGGCGAACCGAGTGAGCTCGCCACCTTGTGTCGCGGATGCGGCACCGAACTGCTTGAAACCGGCGGACCGCTCTCGGTCTGGTTCTGCGATCGCTGTGAAGACTGGGTCGATCGTCTCAACGAATTTTCCGGCGGCTATCTCATACCTGTCGGCCAGGCACCGGTGACACCAACTCGGCAGTTGCAACTGCAGCCGGCCTTGTTGCTGTTGACGGCGCGAGATCGGCGGCTACGCGCTTGGAACTTGCGCGACCTTGGCTTTGAACCGCACAGCGACGTGCGGCTGCCGTTGTACTTCGACGTCATGGCCCGGCAACCGCTCGATCGTGTCGCCCGCTTTGCCGACCTATGCGAGACGTTCGGCGTGTCGCGCGACGTCGCTTACGCGTTGACGCGCTCCGACCTCATCGACGCCTAGCTTCTGTCTCGAGCGGCGACAGCGGTGATAACGGCGACAGCGCCCACACCACCGCAAGCCCGATCGCAACGCCACCAGAATCAATGACGAAATCGCTCATCAATGGTGTGCGCGTGGTGGTCAGGAACTGTGCGATCTCCGTGCCTGCTGCAAACACAACCAGACCGACGATCGTGAGCGGCACGGCCGAGTGTTCGACGCCGCGCCGGCGGCAGGCCCACAACGAGAGCCCGCCAAGACAAGAAAACAGCACCGCGTGCCCTAGCTTCTTGAACTCGCGAATCGCTTCGGTAGAGCTGATCGGTGGCTGCTCTTTCTTGGCGCGCTCCTGAGGCTTGGCTGTGGGCATGCCGGCCGACGATGAGCTGGTCGCAGCTGGACTCGAAGCCGTCGGCGCAGTCCACGCGCGCCAACTCTCGATCACCCGATGCCCGGTCGAGGTGAACACACTCTCCGGCACCAGCACACCCAGCACGATCGCTACCGCCAGCAAGAGAACGCCAACGCCCTCCCAGCTGCGCCAAAGCTGCAATGCAACACAGGCCCAGATCAGGCAGGCGCTCCAGCCGATCGCAAACAACGCAGTCCACCGCCACGCCTCCGCTCTACGGGTGCAAGCAGTAACCGACAGGTCGTCGATCCACGCTGTGCCTTTCGCCGATGCGTTACCGACGAAGACATGCCCGACCTCCGCAAAGTCGGGCACGTCGATCACAGCCTCGCAGTCGGTCCAGTCGTGCGAGCCGGAGAAGTTGCAGACGTTGTGCGGGTGATCCCAACGCGCCTGCTTCTGGTCATCCATGAAGAACAAAATCAGGCGCGTGGTATCCCACCCGTACTCGCCGATCTTGAGTTGCTCGGTCCGCATGCGCGCCCGCACGCGAATCGCTTCGAACCGATGCGGCATATCGATCTCGGCCTGCAAGGTGCCGCCGTCGCGCTTGCCGGTTCCGGAGCCGAGTCGCAGAGCACCGTTCTCGACCTCGGCATGTTGCGGCGCCCGTTGCCACGGCCGCGGCAAATCGCTGGAAGAAAAATCGAGCGGTGCGACGATGTCGGGTCCCCCGCTCGTGTAGGCGTCGTAGTTCAGAAAAAATCCGAGCATTGCGGCGAGAAACAGCGCGCAGATCGCAAGCACGCTACTCGGTCGACTCATCTGCCGATGTCCGCGATTGGCTTCGTGGCCATGGTGCCTTGACGCTCGATCGATCGACGGGGAACGTCGCTCACGAATTCGCCCCGAACGATCTACCCGAACTTCTGGCCGAGATACATTTGTGCCTGCCGCCGCCACCAAGGCCACTCGTGATTGACGTCGCGCCCCCACACTTCTCGCTGGTGGCTGATGCGTTTGGCTTGAAGTATGTCGGCAAGTGCGTTGGTTTCTTCGGTGTTGCCGTCTTCCCACTTCCCTTGCCCGACCACCAATACCAGATGTGTGTTGCGCTGGATGCGCTCCAACATCTCGCCATTCAATCCAGGTGCATACGCCAGCGGGTTGTTGAAGTAGACATCGGCGTTGCGCAGGCCGCCCGCGAATTCGCTAATGTCGTAGCGGCCGCTCATGCACAGCGCCCAGTGAAACAGCTCCGGGAACTTCAGCGCGAAATTGGCCGAATAGGTGGCGCCCATGCTGCAGCCGGTAACCGCGATCCGGATCTCGGGTGTTCGGCAGTCCTGGCGAATCCACGGGACCAACTCGCCTGTGACGAACTGCTCGTAAGCGATGTGGCGTTTGATGCGCCACGCGGGGTCGGCGTCCTTGCGTGTCCAAGCTTCCGAGACGTTGGATTCGACGCAGTAGACCTTCAACCGGCCGGCGTTGATCAGTGGCTCGAGCGCCTCGATCATGCCGTGGTTTTCCCACTCATGCGCCATCCCGGCCGCCGAAGGAAACACCAACAGCGGCGCACCGAACGATCCGTACTGCCACAGATAGATTTTTCGCCCCATCGACTCGCTGGGGATCAGGTGCGGTTGCCGGTGCATCGTTCCACCACCTCCAGTGACCGCAGAGAGCGGGTCACCTCGCTTTAGGGGTGGGCATCATGGGCGGACTGCAACCGACCGGCAACCCCCCTCAGCCAGCGACCTCGAGGTTTTGTGTTCGACGCTCCGCGACCCATTGAGGAAGATCGACCCGCGGTGTCGTGAATCGCGATCCGTCGGTCGAACCGGTGGCGAACGCAGCGGCGTAACCGGCGGCGCGTACCGTGCGTACCGTCTGCGCGTCCCAGCCGCCCCACGGATACGAGAAGAACCGCACCGCGCACCCCAGCGAGCGCTCGAGATACTGCCGTGCGAAACCAATTTCCGCCGCGCGCCGTTGCTCCATCTCGCCATCGGTCTCCAACCGCCCGACCTGCGGCAACCATTCGCGCGCCGCGAGATTCGGTGCAGCGGCGAACAGCGGATGACCGGCGTGACTGAGATGATTGACCATCGAGCGCTGGTCGACCTCGCCGGTGGCAGCCGTTCCGATGCGCGAATGGGTCAGCGAGTGCGCTCCAACCTCGATGCGAGGTGCGGCATCGCGCCAGGCCTGCCAGTCAGTGATCCGCGGCGAAAGGTCGCTACGCAACGGAATCAAGAAACTGATTGCGTACGCATCGAACTGCTCCAGCAGCGGCAGGCCGATCGCCAACTCGTTGGCATGCCCATCGTCGAAGGTAATCAACGCGCCAGGAACCCCCGCGAGGTACTCGTCGGGCGTGAGGATGCGAACACGCTCCTCACGCAGTGTGGCAAGCAGGCAGCGCAGATCGTCGGCGAAGTGCGCATCGTGGCCATGCGCCATGAACACGTGTTGGCTTGCGCGAGGGCGTTGCGGCGTTTCCGGGCCCTTGCATGCCACCAATACCTCGCCGCGAAACACACCATCTTCGAACGGCACCGCGCTGGTGTTGGGAAACAGCGATCGAATGTCGTCGAGCAGCGACTGACCGAACTGCCAGACGTTGCCGAAGTGATTGGCAGGCGTACGACGTGAGCGGACACGGTTGTTGTCGTAAGGGATCTCGAGCAACGCGACGCCGTTGGGTGTCAGTACACGCGCAATCTCGGCAAGCGCTTGGTAGTACTCGGGGATCTCCTCAATGACATGCTGCACGATCACCAAGTCGAATGACGCATCGTCGAACATGAACAGATTGGTCAGATCAGCTTCGTAGTCGATGAAACCGACGGCGCGCGGATCGTTCGGGTTGCCGGTTCGCCACTTGTCGGTGGAGATGTAGGTCCATTCGCGCCGCTTCAACCAGCCGCCGTAGACCTCCGGGTTGAGCGGTGCGACCTCGAGGCATCGCCCTGGAGTTTGCGTCTGTGGCAACCGTTCGATCAACTGGACCAGCGCGCGATGGCGTTCCAAGCTGCCGCACTGTGCACAACGCGCCTGTGCGCGTGTCGCTTGGTCGACGAAGGAACTGCCGCCACACAGGTTGCATCGCTTCATGCGCGTGAATCTATGTGCCCGCTTTCATGCGCTGCCATGTCAACCTGTTGACGTCAACGCGCTCCGCTGCTCCGCTAAGAAACACTCCCGTCCCCCACAGTGCGCGAGGCTCTCGATTCGGCATGTCGGTGCTTGGCACACGCATTGCTCTCCTGACAGTGGTTTCGACGGGAGAACGGCATGGATCCGCACCAACAACGCTTGCGATTCGCTCGCTCGCTCGTGCCCGCGGGGAAGTCGATCCTCGAGTTGTGTTGGGACGATGCCGCGGGGGTTTCGCTGAATCGTGGCCACGATGCCGTACTCGTCAGCGATGCATGGGATTTGGATCGCGATCCACACCCGGTTGTCGATGCCGCCGTGCGGCATCTGAATCGCGATGGCGTGCTGGTGTTGACTGTCTCCCACCGTCCCTACGCCAATCGCTGGCAAGAGCTCGAACCCGAACCGAGCCTGAGCGCATTGCACCTGCAGACAGTGTTGCAAGCACAGTTCGACGACGTCCAGTTGTGGCATCAGTCGACAGACTCCGCGTTTGCAGTAGTACCCGGAGCCCCCGACGACGCGTCCTTCTACGTTGCGGTCGCACGTGCTCCACGAGTCGCCGCGCGGCAGGTCGATGCGAGCATCGTGATTCCGGTGTTCAACAAGTGCGAGCTGACCAGAAACTGCTTGTTGGCGCTGCAACGACACACCCCGTCGCAAGGGATCTCATTTGAAGTGATCGTGGTCGACAACGCGAGCTGGGACAGGACGTCCGAGTTGCTGCATCGGTTCTCGCAACGGCCGGGGTTTGAACTACGGGTGGTGCGCAACAACAGCAATCTTGGTTTTGCCAAGGCCAGCAACCAAGGAGCGCTGATCGCCCGCGG
>CAZAHQ010000267.1:0-5804 GCA_964484415.1 uncultured Acidobacteriota bacterium
CCGAATACCCAGGGCTCGGCCACAACTCTTGTGATGCCGCCTATGCCGAAGAAACCCTCTATCAATGGCTCCTGAAACAATCTATTTGATCGATGCAAGGACCAGGCCCAAACTTTGCCGGTAACAAACTTCCGTGAGGTGAACCATGGGTAAGCGAATCCTGTTGTTCTTGGCCACCAACATCGTCGTGATCATTACGCTTTCGATCGTCTTCTCGCTGTTGGGTTACAGCGGATACATTTCGCCGCAAGGTCAACTGCAGCTCGTGCCGCTGATGATCTTCTGCTTCATTTGGGGCATGGGCGGTTCGTTCATCTCGCTGGCGATGTCTCGCTGGGTTGCCAAACGCGCTGTCGGCGCCACGGTCATCGACGGCCGCACCGGCAACGCCGACCTCGACTGGGTCTACAACACCGTTGCCCGCATGGCGCAGCAATCAAACCTACCGATGCCCGAAGTGGCGGTATACGACTCGCCCGAGGTCAACGCCTTCGCCACCGGCCCCAGCAAGAAACGATCGCTGGTCGCGGTTTCGACCGGGCTGTTGCGCAACGTCGACCGTCGCGGCGTGGAAGGGGTGTTGGGCCACGAGATGGCGCATATCGCCAACGGCGACATGGTCACCATGACGCTGTTGCAAGGTGTGATCAACGCATTCGTGATGTTCTTCGCGCGAATTGCGGCGTTCCTGGTGCGGCAAGCGCTCGACAGCCGCATTGCGGGGTTGGTGAGTTTCATCGTGATGATCGGCTTCGAGATCGTGTTCGGAATCCTGGGTTCGATGATTACCGCGTGGTACTCGCGCCAGCGTGAGTTTCGCGCCGACGCTGGCGGTGCCGCGTTAGCGGGTCGCGATTCCATGATCGGCGCGCTGCAACAGCTCAAACGCCAACACGAGATGGTCGACCCCTCGACCCCCGCACTTGCCGCCTACAAGATTGCCGGCGGCAAGAGTTGGCTCAAGCTGTTCTCCACGCATCCCGATCTCGACTTGCGAATTGCTGCACTGCAAGCGGGGCGCTGAGCACTCAGCGCCCCAGCAACCCCTCGATCGCCTGCGCCACCCGCCGGCGAGTCGACTCGAAGCGGTCGGCCTTCCACGTTTCCTTGCCGCGCACCCACTCGCCGGTGAAGCTGTCGACGAACCCGACCGCGCGCACGTTGGTGGGAATGTCCCGCCTCAACTCATCCAGCAACGTCTTGGCGTCGATCCGTTTGTCCAACGGTGCGCGCTCGTCCTGCGCCGCGCGTTGCAGCGCTTCGAAGTACTTCAAATCGTCGATCCCTTCGCGGACCGCTTCCCAGTCGCGCAGATAGGCGCGCGGACCTTTCTCCGGGTCGGTGCCGACCGAGGCGTACGACCACATCATGATCAAGTCGAGTGTGAGCCGATACGCCAACATCCCCGTTTGAAACCTTACACTCGCCGGCTGATTGCCGTAGATGTTGACGTACGCTCCATAAACACCACCGGCGGCGCGCGTGCGCTCGAGCGTTTCTTCACTGAGGTAGGCGTTGTAGTAACAACGACTCTTCAAAAACGGCGCCAAGCGAAGATCCGGCTCGTCACCGATTGCTCGGTACCAGAGTTTCTCTGGATCAGGCTCGGAAACGGTCGGCTCGTTGCACGTAATCAGCGATGTTGCGCCGGCATCCTGCGCCGCCAAGCACATCGTCAAGGCCGAGCGCAGTCGCCCGCGATTGACATGCGGCTCGTCGGTCAGCCAATACCAAAGCTTGGGCCAGCCGTTGACGCGCGCATCGGAATCCAACTGCCGGAACGCTGCGATCCAACCGCGATACAACAGCTTGCCGTACTCGGTCGTTGGCGGGAGATAGGGCGTTGGGGTGGGGAAGTACGTACCGCGAAATCGCTCGTCAAGTTCTACGCCTTGTTCCTTTTCGTAGAAGATCGAGTAGTCCTCGCGATCGTCGAACCCGCCCTCGACCTCAGGATTCTTGATCCCCGCGGCATCCAACGCCGCGACCGCCGAACGCGCCAAGTGGTGATGCATCGTGATGCCGATCTCGTGGTCCAAACCCAAGCCTTGGCTTCGCGCCAACTTCACGACCTCGGCAACCTTCTCGCTCATCCCCGGAAACGTGAACTGCCCATCCCGATAAACACCTGCCACCTTCAGGTGCCCCGGATTAACCAGCACCGTGTTCATCCCGTGCGCACGGTCATCGGCGAAGGTCGATTCCAGCAGCGGCCAATTGTCGCCGGCGGCAAACATGCTGGCGCGCACCTCCTCCAACTTGAATCCGTAGACATGCAGCGAAATCGGCAGCGTTTGCGGCGTCGTCCCATCGGCCTCGAATGTCAGGGTGCCGCGATACGTGCCCGCGGCCGCGTCGTCGGGAACATGCACCGTCAACCAGAACTGTTGTGCGCTGCCCGCGGCGATCTCGATCGGCTTGGCCGGCTGCAAGAAGCCTGGTTGCAACGGATGTTCTTTCGAGCGGATCCAGCGGCGGAACGGATCGTACTGCGTGGGATCGATGTACTCGGTGAAGCGCCAGTCGAAACGGTCGGGCTGTATGACGAGGTCGTTGGGTCCTCGCAGCGGCGAGACGCTCCAACGCGCCTTCGACAGCGACACCTCGGCCCGCACACCAACGCTTGCCGGCTCGTACTCGCCGGGCGTCGCGAAGAGCTGGACTTCGGCCCCGACCTCGGCTTGCTCCGGCACATCCTCGCGATAGATCGCCTCGTGCCAATGCCGGGTGAAGACCTCGACGGGGGCGGCCGGTTTGCGCGGCGCGGGGCCGCAGGCCGTGACGACAGCAACTAACAGTAAGAGAAAGATTCGTTTCATCGGCGGCTCGATGGCCGAGGATAGCAGTGGACTCCGGCCGATTCGCCGTCTCCTGCCACAAAGATTCAGGAACGCCACGAACCGCCGCCGTGTCGGTCATCGCCTCCACGGCGGGCACCTGATATCGTCTGCGCCCAATGAGCGACACCCCTCACACGCCCACGCGCCGGCCGGTCTCGCCGGGCGCCGAAGAGTTGATCGGCAAGTATTTTCCGGTGCTCGACCACGGCTTCGTCTCGCTGGTCGATTACATGGGGACCGACGCCTGCATCGAGCGCGCAGCGCGCGTGAGTTACGGCTTCGGCACACGGCAGCAAAGCCTCACACGCGGGCTGATTCGCTACTTGCGACGTCACAAGCACACCACGCCCAGCGAAATGGTGGAGTTGAAGTTTCACTGCTGCATGCCGATGTTCATCGCGCGGCAATGGATTCGGCATCGCACCGCCAATGTGAATGAATACTCGGGCCGCTACAGTTTGATGCCGTTGCTGTTCTACACGCCGTCCGCCGAGCAGTTGCAAACGCAAAGTCGCAAGAACAACCAAGGGCGATCCGGCACGCCGGTCGACACGACGATGTACACCGAGGCGATCCGTCGCTGGGAGTCTTTGCGACGCGATGCATCGGAGGCGTACGAGTGGATGACCGGCCAGGAGATCGCGCGTGAGTTGGCGCGCATCGATCTGCCGTTATCGACTTACACGCAGTGGTACTGGAAGATCGACCTGCACAATCTGCTGCACTTCCTGACGCTGCGAGTCAATGCGCACGCACAGTGGGAGATTCAAGAGTTCGGGCGCGTGATGGCCGGGATGCTGAAGAAGGTGGCCCCGCTGAGCTACGAAGCGTGGATCGACTACGACGTCTGCGGCGATCGCATCAGTCGAATGGAACTCGACGCATTGCGGCAATTGGTGATCGCCAACGAGTCCGGCCTCACCGGGCAAGCCGGCGCGCTCGACGCCAAACACCTCGAGCAACTGGGGCTTTCCAAGCGCGAAATCAGCGAGATGTTGGTCAAGCTGTCTCCCCGCGAGGTACCCGACTTCGAGTTGGACGTAAGTCAGGCGGTCACGCCGGAGCACTTTGCGGAGCGGTTCGCGAAGGCTGTCCCTAAGGGCGACAAAGAGCCGACTCTTTGAAGAGTGTCGGCCGTCTCCGTAGAAAAGATCGACGACCCATCCAATCCAACATTTCGCCGCGGCCGTAACTCCCCACAAGTTGTTGCATCCGATCGGAGCATTGTGTGCCCGCTCATCATAGGGATCGCCCATGACATCGTCGGGACTTGGATTGGTTGTGGCGGTCGCCGTGCTGGCCATCGTCAACGGGGCTAACGACACGTTCAAAGGGGTCGCGACGCTGTGGGGCAGCGGGGTCAGGAGCTACCGCGGCGCGCTGTGGTGGGGCGTGATCTCGACGCTTGCCGGGGCACTCGGCTCACTCACTCTGGCCAGCCTGCTCGCCACGCGATTTGGCGGTAGAGGACTGGTGCCCGATGCGGTGGTTGCCGACCCTTCGTTTGTGCTCGCGGTGGCGATAGGAGCCTTGACTACCGTCGGCCTCGCCGTCTGGTGGGGCCTCCCGATCTCGACCACACATGGCCTGCTTGGTGGGTTGATTGGAGCGGGGTTGGTCGAGGCTGGAGTCAACGGCCTGAATGTAAGCGCGCTCGGCAAGAGCTACCTACTTCCACTGTTGTTGAGTCCGGTTGTGGCCGCAATGCTCGCGGGCGGCCTCCAGAAATCGCTGCAACGCTGGCCAGCGGCAGCGCTCTATCAGTCGGAGTCGTGTCTTTGTGTTGAGCCCGTTGTCGCCAGCGCCAACCAAGCGTCAGCACTCTCGAGCAATGTAGAACTCGTCATCGATGACACGGAGAGCTGCGAAGACGCGGGGCTGAGTCAGGTGGGGAGCGTTCGCGTCGCCTCGTTGCTCGATGGTGCCCACCTGCTCGCCGCAGGCGCTGTCGGGTTTGCCCGTGGCTTGAACGACGCCCCGAAGATCTTCGGGCTGATGGCGTTGGCGCCCGCGATGCGCAGCGGGTGGAGCTTGACACTGGTCGCATTGGCGATGGCGCTCGGCGGCGCGCTGTTCAGTCGCAAGATCGCGCAGCGTGTGTCGTTCGACATCACCTCACTGGACGGCGTGTCTGCGACGCTCAGCAGTTTCGTCACCGCCTCGCTCGTGATTGGTGCCTCGGTCTTTGCCTGGCCGGTATCGACGACGCATGTGTCGTGCGGCTCGCTGTTCGGGATCGGAGCCGCTACGAGAACCGGACGGCTCGGCACGATCCGCACGATCGCGTTGGCGTGGTTGGCGACGCTGCCGATTGCAGCGGTGTTGGCCGCGACCACGATGCTCTTGCTGCGGCGGTGAGTGAGGCTGGTCGCCGGGCTCATGGGTCGAATCGATGCGTCGCGTGCTCGCAGTCGATCAGCGCGGGTCGTGCAATCGAAGGCTAACGACCTCGGTGAGGCAGATGGTCGACTACCTGCCACCGAGGGAGCTCGCCCTGGCTCCCAGGACGAAGTCCGCTTTCAGGATCACTCGCTCATAGTCCATTGACGTGCTCAGCGATCGACTTCGTACCCGAGGCGTAGTGCGGCTCGCCCACCGCGACGGGGCGATGAGCGGCGCCAGGTACTCCGGTTCAAGCTGTTCAGCTAGACTGGAGGCGTGCTAGAGCGCGAGCAAATTCTGAAGGCCTTGGCGCGCATCGCAGAGTTGCTGCGCGAGCGGAACGTTCAGGGAGAAATCTGCCTGCTCGGCGGAACAGCCATGGTGCTGGCTTTCAAGGCCAGACCGAGCACGAAAGACATCGACGCAATTTTTGAACCTACTTCCGAGATTCGCGAGGCGGCGCGCATCGTCGCCGCCGAGCAGGATCTGCCTGACGAGTGGTTGAACGACGCAGCGAAGGGCTTCATTTCCTCGCGGCATGAGGCCGCCTCAGGCGATCTTCCACAGTTCGAAGGGCTCCGT
>CAZAHQ010000268.1:0-5792 GCA_964484415.1 uncultured Acidobacteriota bacterium
CCGAACATGTCACCCCATCGCAGCGCCAGTTGGCAGAAACCATTGTGGCGCAGACCGCATTGGCGCTCGAGCGGGCCTGGCTGTCGAACGAGGCCGAGGAGGCGCGATTGGCGGTCGAAACAGAAGGGGTCCGCAACGCACTTTTGTCGGCTGTCTCGCACGATTTGCGCACGCCACTCGCAACGATTCACGGTGCTTCGGGCGTGTTGCTCGATATTGATGCGCCGCTTCGTGAGGAGGGCCGCCGCGAGTTACTGGAGACGATCCATTTGGAAGCACAGAGACTCGGTCGATTGGTCAACGATCTCCTGGAGTTGAGTCGCCTGGAGTCGAATCCGCTCCAGATTGCCAAACAGTGGTATCCGATTGAAGAGTTGGTTCGTTCGGGCGTCTCGCGGCTGGAGCGGCTATTGCGCGACCGGCCGCTGACGATACGGCTTCCTGAGGCCGTGTTGACAGCGCCGGTCGAGCCGGTCTTGATCGAGCAGGTGGTAGTCAATCTGTTGGACAATGCACTCAAGTACACTCCGGAGAGGACGCCACTGGAGGTCGAGGCTCGACGAATCGACGATCAGATCGAAATCAGTGTCCTGGATCGCGGGCCGGGAATCCCTGGCCACGATGCGGAGCGGATCTTCGAGAAATTCTATCGTGGTGGTGCGGATCTCAATGTACGTGGTACGGGGTTAGGGTTGGCGCTGTGCCAGGCGGTGGCGAAAGCACACGGCGGAACGATCTGGGCCGAGAATCGTGAGGGAGGGGGGGCGGCTTTCCGAATGCGCCTTCCGGCTGCCAATCCGCCGGACGATGAGGAGCCAACTGAGCCGTGAGCGATCTCACCGTCGCGCCGCAGTTGCTACTGATCGAGGACGATCCACAGGTCCGAAGGTTCCTGCGCGTGTCGTTGTCCTCACAAGGGTTCAGGCTGCTCGAGGCAACCGATGGTGATGAGGGGCTGCGGTTAGCGACTCAATATGTTCCCGACGTGATCCTGTTGGATCTCGGACTCCCCAAGCTTGATGGTGTCGAGCTGACCCGCCGCGTGCGCGAGTGGAGTTCGGTGCCGATCATCGTCCTCTCGGCTCGTGAACGCGAGGCCGACAAGGTAGCCGCGCTCGACGCTGGTGCCGACGATTACCTGGTGAAGCCGTTTGGCTTTGCGGAGTTGTTGGCGCGAATCCGTGTGGCATTGCGCCACGCGACGCTCTCGGCCTCCGGCCGCGCCGAGCCTCTCTTTGAAAGCGGAGCACTGCGTGTCGATCTCGCTGCCCGACGCGTTTGGCTCGCGGAGGTCGAGATCCGCCTGACAGCGATCGAATACAAGTTGCTCACGACCTTGGTGCAGCATGCCGGCAAGGTCGTTACCTCGCGCCATCTCTTGGAAGCGGTTTGGGGGCCAAACAGCTCGGGCAAGGCCCACTCCTTGCGGGTCTACATTGCGCACCTCAGGAGGAAGTTGGAGCCGGATCCTTCCAAATCGCGTTTGTTGCAGACCGAAATCGGAGTTGGATACCGACTGCTGACGCCATAGTTGTTTACAGCAGCACCCGACGCAGGCGTGCGGAAAGCGCTTCACCGATCACCACCAACAGCAGCACCAACAGCAAGATCAGGCTGGCGCGCGGCCAGATCAACTGATCGATGGCCGTCTGTAACGCCAAGCCGATTCCGCCGGCGCCGACCAAGCCGAGAATCGTCGCCTCGCGCAGGTTGATCTCCCAGCGAAAGATCGAAACTCCGGCAAAGGCAGGGAGAATCTGCGGCAGTGTGCTGTAGGTGAAGATCGAGGCCGGTGATGCACCGGTCGCGGCAATTGCTTCCGCCGGTCGCGGGTCGATCTCTTCGATCGCCTCCGACAGCAACTTCGCGACGAATCCGATCGAGCGCAGGGCAATCGCCAGCACGCCGGCCAGCGGGCCTGGCCCCACGATCGTCACCAAGATGAGCGCCCAGATCAGAGCGTTGATCGAGCGCGACAAGACCATCACGGCAATCGCGAGTTGCCGCACCAGTGGGTGCGGGGTCGTGCGTCGCGCGGCGGCGAGTGCGAGTGGGAAGCCGAGCGCGAGCGCGAGCAGCGTTCCGAGCGTTGCGATATGAATCGTCTCGGCCAACGGTGCGAGCAGCGCCGGCAGATGCGCCCAGTCGGGCGGGAGCATTCGCGCCAGCAGGTCATAGAGTTGATGCGGTGCGTCGAGTACGAAGCTCCAGGTGGTGGCGCGCGACATCACACGCCAGGCGCCGACAAACGCCGCCACCAGCAACAATTGCAGCAGCCACACAGCGAGCGAGGCGCCACGCGTCCGCCTCCGCCACGGATGTCGGTTTGTTGCGCGAGTCACTGCAGCCACCGTGCGCGAATCCGCGAGGAGGCGTATTCCGCCACCAGGACCAGCCCTGCGATCAACAGCACGATCGCCGCTCCGGTCGAGTATTGATAGCGATCGAACGCCGTGTTGAGCGTGGCGCCGATACCTCCCGCACCGACCACGCCAATCACCGCCGACTCGCGGAAGTTGATGTCGAGCCGGTACAACGCCAAACCCCAGAATCGCGGCAACACCTGCGGCAGCACGCCGTAGACGATGGTCGTGGCCGTCGAGGCACCTGTGGAACGAATCGCTTCGGGACTCGCTGGATCGATCGCCTCGATCGCCTCCGCCAAGAGCTTGGCGAGAAAACCGATCGACGCGACGATCAGCGTCATCGCCCCGGCCAGCGGCCCGAAGCCGACGGCGACCACGAACACGATGGCGAGAATCACCTCGTGAAAGCTGCGCAGCGTGGCCAAGATGGCGCGGCAAGCCAGGAACACTCCTCGCGGTGCGATGTTGCGTGCCGCGCCGAGCGCCAACGGCAGCGACAAGGCGACGCCGAACGCGGTCGCAATCATCGTCATCGCGAGGCTCTCGATCAAACCTTCCCACACGTCATCGGCGCTGCGCCCCAGGCTCGGCGTGATGAAGCCGTGCCACAAGCGCAGCGCACGTTCACTGCCTTGTGCAACACGAGTCCACGAGATCTCGAGCCCCGCGATCGCCCAAACGAGGTAACCCACCACAGCCAACCACAGCCCGTAGCGCAACCAGCGGTTCGAAACACGAGGCGGCTTACGCCAGCGGCGCGCCATCGTCGCTTCCGTCCTGGCCCCAGTCTTCCTCGCCATAGATCGAGCTGAGCACAGTGGGGGAGAGCTGTTGCGGTGCGCCGTCGAAGACGACGCTGCCGGCATGCAGTCCCACCACGCGCTGCGCGAACATCTTGGCCAATGGGACATCGTGAAGATTGACCACTGCCGTGAGACCGCGTTCGCGGCAGATCTCGGCAATCAAGCGCAGCATCTGGCGCGCCGTTTTGGGATCGAGGCTGGCAGTCGGTTCGTCGACCAACAACAGCTCGGGCTGCTGCATCAAGGCGCGCGCAATCCCGACGCGTTGGCGCTGTCCGCCGGAGAGCGCATCGGCGCGCTTGTTGAACTGCCCGCGCAGGCCGACCCGTTCGAGCAACTCGAACGCGCGCTCGCACTCGGTATCGTCGAAGCGCCGCAGTGCCGCGGTCCAAAAGCCGGTGCGCCCCAACGCACCCGACAGCACGTTTTCCATGACGGTCAACCGTTCAACCAGCGCGTGTTCCTGAAAGATCATTCCAATCCGGCGCCGCGCCGCGCGCAGGCTGCGTTGGTCGAGTGCCGTCAGTTCCTGTGTGCCGAGCCACACGCGCCCCGAACTGGGCTCAACCAAGCGATTGACGCAGCGCAGCAGCGTGCTCTTGCCGGCGCCCGACGGCCCGATCAACGCCGCGATCTCACCGCTTGCGAAGCGCAGCGAAACGCCGCGCAACGCTTCATCACCGGTGGGGTAACGCTTGGTTAACGCCTCGAGCGCAAGCACGTCAGGGTTTGCCCAGGTAGTTGACATTCATTGCGGTGTCGATGATGCGAACAGGTTCCCACAGCTTGGCGTAGTCGATCGGCACGAACTTGGTTCCTTCGCCGTGACGGTACTCCTCCAAGAGCAACGATCCGGTCCAGTCGAATGTCTTGAACGCCTCATCGATCTTGGCGGCCAACGCCGGGTCGAGATTGTGGGCGGTGCCGTAGGCGGTGGAGGGGAAGGTTGCCGACTTGTAGATCGAGCGCAGTGCATCAGCCTTCAGCTCTCCGCGATCGATCATCCGGCGCCACACGACATTGGCGATTGCCGCGGCATCGTAGTCGCGATTGAGCACGCCCAGGATCGAGTTGTCGTGCTTGCCTGAGAAAGCGGCTTGGTAGTCGCGATCGACCTCCAGTTTGAAGTCGTTCTTGAGGATCTGCGCCGGCGCCTTGTAGCCGGAGTTGCTGGTGGGGCTTGTGAATGCGAGCGTTTTTCCGCGTAGGTCTTTGGGGCCTTTCATCTGGTCGTTGGAACGCACCACGATTTCCATCTCGTAGCCGTAGCGACCATCGGCGTGCGCCATCATGAAGCGCGGCACGAAGCCGGCCGCGTTGACGGCGAACGGGACGCTGCCGGTGTTGAACGCTGCGATGTGCAGCCGGCCGGCGCGCATCGCCTCGAGTTCCGCCGCGTTGGATTGCACAGCGTAGAAGGTCACCGGCTTGCCCGTGATCTTCTTGAGGTGATCGAGAAACGGCAACCAGGTTTTCTTGTAGACGCCGGGGTCCTCGACCGGCGTGTAGGCGAAGATCAGCTCAGCAGGATTGACCCACTGCTTCGAGTCGGAGGGTGTGTCGGCGATGAGGTCGCCGTTGCGATCGCAATAGCGTGGGTCGAGTTGGCCGTGAGGGCACTCGTCTTTGCCGGCCGCCAGCACCAGGCCCGCGCACAGCATCATCGGTAGAAGAAGTCGACGGGCTACCAAGAGATCACCTCATCGGCGGCGACACCAAGGTCGGCCGCGAAATCGAGCACCGTATAGCGATCGCGCATGTGCCGTGCGTAGCGCGCTGTGTGTCGCGCCTGAGCCGGGGTCACCGCAATCCCATCGAAGCGAGTGTTGACGCCGGCAAGCGCGAGATCGTGGTGCAGCCCGTCGCTGGCCGACAGTTGAGTGTCGAGTGTCGCCCACAGCTCATCCCAGCGTGCGGCGTACAACGCGCGCCGCGCGCCTCGCTGCGGCACCCGCGCCCGCTTTGCCGCTGCTTGCTGGACCAACTCGTGCCGCGCACCGGGATCCAGGTGTGCGTGCAGGCTGCGAACCTCGTCATCGTCCTCATCCAAGGGAGCAGCGGTGGATGCACTCGATGCGCCGAGTGCGCGGAGCCGGGCGTAGAGCGCCAGCGACAATGCCGTGCCGACGGCCACCTGCTCGCCGTGCAACCACGGTTCGCGTTGCCAACCGTGCGCGCTGATGTCGAGGTAGTGCGAGATCAAATGTTCGCCGCCACTGGCCGGGGAACTCATCCCGGCGACATCCATCGCAAACCCTGAGACCACCAACGCGGCAGCAAGCGTGCCGACCGCGTTACGATCAGCGCGGCCGATTCCAGCGGCGCACGCGCGCGCAGCGCTCACCGCTTCGTCGGCCAACGACAACGCGGTGGGGCACAGCGGATCGAAACCGAGCCAATGACTCAGCATCCAATCGGCGCCCGAAACCGGCTTGCTGATCAAATCGCCAAACCCGGCGCGCGTCATCCGCGCCGGTGCTGCGGCGAGCACATCGGTGTCGAGTACCAACACGCGCGGCGGTTTGCTGGGGAGCGTGCGTTTCAAACCGTTGACCGTCAGCGCCACGATCGGTGAGGTGTAGCCGTTCATCGAGGCAGCAGTCCCCACCGTTACGAGCGGGCG
>CAZAHQ010000269.1:0-5774 GCA_964484415.1 uncultured Acidobacteriota bacterium
GGAACTGTTCTCCCTTGGCGGGGCTCGGCGGTTTGCCGGTTTTGTAGTCGGTGAAGAGTGTCGCGGCACCGACGCGGTCGACGCGGTCGGCGCGAAAGCGCAGGGGTTGATCGCCGTGGGTTGCGGTCAGTGTTGTCGAGGAGTCGTACTCGACGTGGGCAACCACCGATTTGAAGCCTCTGTCCCATTCCAACGCAATGGCATTGCTGGCCATCGCGGCGGCGCGCGAGTGCAAGACATCGATCAGTCCCGACAACCGCACACCGTTTTCGTGAGCCACCGCGAGTGCTGCGTCGTGCACGGTCAACCTGATCTCGTCGTCGGTAGGTCGGGTTGGACTCGGGTCGCCGATTCTTCGCTCGTACAGTGTTTGCAATCCGCGATGCGCCGCGTCACCGACGAGCCAGCCACCGATTGTCGGGAGATCGCCGGCAGGATCGGGCGGGCGTTCCAGCTTCAAGAAGTTGGCCAGCAACGCTTGCCATCCGCAGCGTGCGATCGATTCCAGTGTGGTCACCGCCTGCGGGCCGCGCCGTGGATCGATCGACTGCAACACCGCGCCGACAAAACCAAGATACGGGCCGAACTGCCGCGACGTTTCATAGTCCGGCTCTTGCTCGCTGAGCACCGCGATTCGCCCCTTCGCAACGTTGGCGATGAGGACGTGCGGATCGGAACTGGGGGGTTGCTGCGGCGATGCGGCGAATCGCTGATGCCCCTCGTCCAAAGCCGGCGGCAGCAGCGCGGCGAAACGCGCGTCGTCGCGCGACAACGCAGCCAGTTGCAGCGACTCGCGCGCGGTTCGCACGGTCCAGCGCGTCAACTGATCGATGCGCGCGCGCGGCACATGGTCGATGCTGAGCGCTTCGTTCGCCAAGAGCAGCCGCTCGACAAAGGCCGATGCGGCGCGCTCTTTTCCGTCATCGTCGGCGCGCTGCCACGACACCGTGATGTTGGGCGCGGCGGCCATGAGGCTCGCAAACAGCAATCGTTCTTCGTCGTGTCGCCAGCTCTTCAAAGCCAGGTCGGGCAACCCTCGCCGCAGTGTGTCGCGAACGGTGTCGTCGAGCATCGCGTCATCGTGCACCGCACCAGGAAACAGATCGCGATTCACACCCAAAACGAACAGGTGCTCGAAGCTCAGGCCGCGGGCGCGCGCGGTGTCGAGCAACTGAATGCCGCCGCCATCGCCGCCCAACCGGCGGTCGATCAGGGAAGCTAGAGCGTCGGACAACAGCCGCAGGAACTCATCGCGCTGGATCGGGAACTCGGGGCCCGCAAGTGCCAAGAGCGCGTCGCAGGCGTCGGTGATCGCGTCGCGTTCGCGTTGCGGCAGCGGGGCGACGGTCTGTCGCACCAACTCGGCGTGTTGTTGCAGCGATTCGGAGCGTTTTTGAAGTCGATTGAGTGTGTTGCTCACCGCGGAGACCGTCGCGCTGAGTGCGCTTGCCTTGACGTGTCGGTGCGAGACGATCACGCGACGCTCTGATTCCTCGCCGACCTCCATCAGTCCGCGGCGCACCGGAAGCGCGAGCGACTCCTGGTGGTTCAGCTCGCGCGCGATGTCGAGTGCAGCAGCTTCCTCCAAACGCGACACACCGAGCGCGCGCATTCCCAACCTGAGGTCGTCGTCATTGGCCGCGATTCCGTGCGCGAATCCTGCGTCGAACCACGCATCGATGCCGGCTCGCGGACCATCGCGGATCACGCGTACGAACGACTGTAGGCGGCGTTCGAAGACGGTGATTCCGGTGGGTGTGTCGCCGCCGCTGAACGGGATGCCGAGCGCCTCGGCGTGACGCCGCCACGCGAGCGCGTACGGTTCTAGCCCGCGCGCGACCACGGCAATCGTTTCGGCCGTCACGCCGTCATCCAGCAACGCTCGGATCCGCGCGGCGATCTCACGCACCTCGGCATCGACACCGGCAGCATCGACCAACGCGACTTGCGAGGCTCCCTCGATCGCCGACGCGTCGATCCACTCGGCCTCGGGAAGCCATCGCGTGGCGAAGCGACGGACGAATCGTGCGCCCAAGTCTTCGGTGCTCGTCGCCGCAGGGTCGTTCGGCAGATCGAGGTAGGCCGTGGCCGGTGCCAACGCACACAAGGCTTGCAGCAATGACAGTGCATCGCCGGTCGCGTCGGCAAAGCCGATCACCAGCACCGCGCGCGTGGGGAGCAACGATGGCCCCGAACGGCGCAGCAACTCAGCGGCGTGACGCACCTGCGCACCGAATCGCGGCACTCCGAGTTGCGCGGTGGTCTCGCTCACGGACGCCGCGACCTCGACCAGCGCGCGGGCGCGTGTGTGGTTGTCGCTGCGACCGAGCTCGGCCAACACCGTCTTGACCGCGACTGCCGAAGCGAGTCCTGCGCTGAGTAGATCGCGGATTGCCGGCGTGGCGGCGCGTGGCCCGTCTTCGAACGGGTTGAGCATCGATGACAAGCTGGTATGCGCCATGACCCGTCGCGCAACCAACAGCGACAACAGCGAGTCGCCGGCGCGCGGCGACTCACCGGCAGCGCGCAACACCTGACGCGCCAGCGCCCACAGCGTGACCACCTGAACACCAACCGCAGCGCCGTGATTGAGACTGGAGATTCGATGAGCGAGCTGGCGTCGCAGCGCTCCGGTGGCGGTGATCACGCGCACGGGCATCGACAGCGCACCGGGCGCAAGCGCCTCAGGGTCGAGGGTTTGCGCCAGGTCTCGCAGCAGTTGGTCTTGTGCCGCGCGCGGTCCGCGCGCCGCGACGAGGACTGGGCGGCGGGGGACAGTCATGGGACGCACGGTAACACGGTGACACGATCTTTACGGATAGGGATTGTGGCGCGGGCCGCTGGCTCTCAGAATGTCGGGCGCTTTGGACCGCTGTACTTACCGTCCCGCGATGCCGGGACCCTCGAGGAGAGTCAAACGTGAGCATTCGTCGTCTTGCCCCAGCCGCACTAGCGGTTCTCGCTCTCGCCGTGCCGGCCTTCGCGGCCGAAAACTACACCATCGACGATGTGCATTCGCAGGTCGTTTTCAAGATCAACCACGCGGGCTTCAGCAATAACTACGGCGTGTTCAAGACAATCGCCGGCAGCTTCACCATGGACGGCGCCAACTCGAAGGTCGAGGTCACGATCAAAGCCGACAGCGTCGACACCTTCAACGGCAAGCGCAACTCGCACATCAACAGCCCCGACTTTTTCAACACCAAAGAGTTCCCGACCATCACCTTCAAGAGCAAGTCGGTCAAGAGCACCGGCGAGAAGACGATGGATGTCATGGGCGATCTGACCTTCTTGGGCGTGACCAAGCCGGTCACGATCAAGGTGACGCATATCGGCTCGGGCAAGGGGATGCAGGGCGAATGGCGCTCGGGCTTCGAGGGGACGTTTACCATCAAGCGCACCGACTTCGGCAACAAGACTTATGTCGAGGGTGGCGGCTTGGGTGACGAGGTTCACGTGATGGTCAACATCGAAGGGATTCGCAATTGAGTCTGATCTTCGCGCAGCTTCTTTGGGGCGCGATCGTTCCGGCCGTTATCGCCGCCGCGGTGCTTGCCGCGGCGGCGTTGTTTTTGCGCGGTCGTGGTGAGCGCGCGGCGTGGGTTGGGTCGATTGCTGTCGGGGCCGGGTTTCTCGCCGCGCAGGCGGGGTTTCAAGGCCTGCCACCGTTCCCAGCCGTGCAGGCGACGCAGTGGGTTTTCTGGATGGTCGCGGTGACGTGTTTGGTTGGCGTGCTGTGGCCGACAACCATCTGGCTGCGTTGGATGACGCGCGTGGTGTTGGTTGGGCTGGCGTTGTCGCTGGGGCTGCGTTCGCTGGTCGCGCATCAATGGACCGTCGGGCAGTCGGTGTTGTGGTTGCTCACGTTGGGCGTGCTGATGCTTCTGTACTGGGGCGGTTTGTCGCTCAACGCCTCTGCACTCGAGCGTGGCGCGTGGTTTCCGATTCTGCTGCAGGTGAGTGGGGCTGGTGCGGCGTTGAGTGTGGTGCTGACGGGGAGCGCGGTGCTCGGTGTGTTGGCCGGCGCGGCGACGGCAACCTGCGGCGCGGCGATGGTGGCGGCGTTGATTTGGCGAGAGTGGCCGTTTCAGAAGTATCTCGTGGCGCCGTTCGTGATTGCGGTTGGAATGCTGTCGGTCAACGGGAGGCTTTTTTCGGACACGCCAAGCGGGTGTGGCGTGTTGTTGGCGATTGGCCCCGTGGCGGCGCACCTACTGGTGAAGTCGCTCGCGGGGCGCGTGTCGGAACGTCGCGCGACGTGGCTTCGCGTTGCGGTTGTTGGCGTGTTCTCGCTGGCGGCGATCGTGGTGGCGGCGATCAACCAGCCGGCGCCCGATGAAAGCGGCTACTGACGAGCTAGAGTTTCTCGCTGCGTCGCTCCAGCAACACCGTGTCGTGCCATGTTCCTAATCGCTGAGCGATTCGCTCGCGCCGACCAACCACACGAAAACCGAATCGCTGATGCAATCGCAGGCTCGTTTCGTTCTCGGCGAAGATCGTGGCTTGCAGCGTCCAGAGGTCGTGGTTTTCAGAGGACTCGATCAACGACTCCAGTAGCAACCCGCCAATCCCGCGGCCGCGCGCGGCGTTGGACACGTACACGCTCACCTCGGCGACACCGCGGTAGACCGCGCGATGCGAGACGGGGCTGAGTGCGCCCCAACCGAGCAGCGCGCCGTCGACCATTGCAACGAGCCGCGGTTGCGCCAGGTGCGTTGCGTCGAACTCGTGCCACGTGGGGGTGCTGGTTTCGAAGGTTGCGATGCCGGTGGCGATCCCCTCGGCGTAGATCCGCTCGACCGCGGGCCAGTCGCTAGCATTCATATCTCGGATCAGCGTCTTCATCGCAATCGCACCGCATCTGTTGGTAACGCGGCGAGGCTATCACGGCGAACGAGCCGTTTGGAGCCGGACGATTCGACCCTTGACGAATATCAGTGGCCCATCGAAAGCCGCGACAGCCGGTGCCCAAACGCGCGGAGAATTCGGTATGACGTCCCCGAATTTCGATTAGGATGCGGCGCATGAACGACGCGGCGGAAGGGATGGTGGGGGCAGATACGGCGTGGATGCTGGTGTCGACGGCGCTGGTGTTGTTGATGACGCCGGCGCTGGCGTTTTTCTATGGCGGGTTGGTGCGCTCCAAGAGTGTGCTCAACACGATGATGATGAGTGTTGCGTCGTTGGGTGCAGTCGGTGTGCTGTGGGTGTTGTTGGGGTACAGCTTTTCGTTCGGGCCGAGTCAAGGGTTGATGGGTGGGTTGGCGTTTGCGCTGCTTCACAACGTTGGGCTCGAAGCCAAGGGGACGATCCCGCACCTGTTGTTCATGGCCTATCAAGGGACGTTCGCGATCATCACCGCAGCGCTGATCTCGGGGGCGATCGTCGAGCGGATGCGCTTCGGTGCGTACCTCATTTTCATCGCGCTGTGGTCGCTGTTGGTTTACGCACCTGTCGCGCACTGGGTGTGGGGCGGCGGTTGGCTGGCCAAACTCGGTGCCCTCGACTTCGCGGGCGGCACCGTGGTCCACGTCAACGCAGGCGCGGCGGCGCTGGTCGCTGCAATGGTCTTGGGAGCGCGCAAGGATTACGGTCGCCAAGCGTTGTTGCCGCACAACGTGCCGTTCGTGTTGCTGGGAACCGCGTTGCTGTGGTTTGGCTGGTTTGGCTTCAACGCCGGCAGCGCGCTCGGCGCCAATGGCATCGCGGTGCTCGCGTTTACCAACACGATGCTCGCGCCGATGGCAACACTTTTGGTGTGGATGCTGCTCGAT
>CAZAHQ010000270.1:0-5772 GCA_964484415.1 uncultured Acidobacteriota bacterium
ACCGCAATAATTGGGCCAATGATGAAACCGAGGCCGAACGCCGCGCCCAGCAAGCCCAAGCCCTGCGTGCGCGTTTTCTCGGTGGTGCTATCGGCAATGGCGGCCTGCGCGGTAGAAATGTTTGCGCCGGATAAGCCATCAATGATGCGGGCGAGGAACAGCGCCCACAACGTGTTGGCAAAGCCCAGCACTAAAAAACCAATCAGCGTGCCAATTTGGCTTACCACCAACACCGGCTTGCGGCCATATCTATCCGAGAGGCGGCCCAACAGCGGAGGAGAAAAACTGAGTGGGTCTTCGCGGATCAAGCGTGCCAGTTGTGGGCCCAGCGGTGATCCGAGCCGGTCTCGATTGCTGGCGACCTGCGCTTGGATTCCTGTCGCGGAGAGTTTCGGAGCGAGCGCTTCGATCTCCTCCGGGCTCAGATAAAGCAGCAGCGCTTCGGCCTGCGGTCCGTCGAGAAATCCCCAGGGGTCTTCACCGAACACGCCGAGCGCGCCCTTGAAGTTCCTGTTGCTGCGCAGCCGCTCGCGAATATCGATCGCCAGGTCGAGTCGCTGCTCGAGATCGTCTTCCCCTCGACCCGAGATTGCGATGACGAGCGGCTCGGCCCCGCCGAAGTGTTGCATCAACGAACGCAGGCGCTCGGCCGCCGGCAAACCGCGCGGCAACAGATCGCCCACGTCGGTGGAGAGTTTCAGTCCGGTCGCCCACCACCCGCCCAGCACGGTAAGGAGCAACGACACTATCAGGACAGACCGCGGATGAAATACCGAGAACCACGAGATGCCGACGAGCAGCCGCTGCAGTGCGCGCCGCAATACGCCGCCCTGAAGCTGAGGTTCACTCACCATCAACGCTCGAGCACGGCCACGGCGACCGCGTTGCCCCGATCGTGGGTCAACGACAGATGCCAACGCGCCTCCGCTCCCTGTCGCTTCAGCGCCTCACCGTGAAGCGCCAGCGTCGGTTTGCCGGACGGTTCGCGCACCACTTCGACATCGGTCCAGTGGATGCCGCCCGACCAACCGGTTCCGAGCGCTTTGAGGGCCGCCTCCTTGGCCGCGAAGCGCGCCGCAACATGCGGCACTTGGTCACGATGCAAGGCGCAGTAGCGACGTTCGTCCGCTGTCAATATGCGCTGCAAGAACCGCTCGCCGTGACGTTCGAGCACATCGCGGATGCGCCCCAACTCGACGATGTCGACACCGAGTCCAACGATCACGATGAGGGCGTCTCCTCGGACGAAAACAAGCCGGGCGAAGCATACACTACGGGTCGCGATTTGAAGTCAAACTGCTGACTCAACGAGACTTAACCGCTACCAAACGAGCCTGGGCACGGACTGGGCGTGCTATCATCCCAGCCCTCTTGGACCCGAGGAGCAGGACGCGTGCAGGCGGCTTGGGACATCTACCTCGAACGGCTCGGCCCACCAGGGATCCGGCTCACGCTCGCCGGCCTGCTCGACGCTGCGGCGGCGTCAGCGTTGGTCGGCGCCGCGATCGACACCGACGACCGCGTGCAGCGTGCCGAGGCGCTGGCCGACATGCTGGCTGTCGACCCTGAATTGGCGCCACAGGTCCTGGAACTACTCGATCAGCGCGCCGAGGCCGAACGTAAACCATCGGGCGACGATGACGATGCGCGCGACAGGCTCGCCGACTTGATTCGCAGCCCCGACATCTCGGCCGCAGGTCTGCTTCATCGTCTGGCGCGCGCCACCAGACCGAGCATGCCGACCGCCGAGTTGCGCGCCGCAGCGGAGGTGATCGCCGCTGGCGCACTGGGTCAGGATCTTGGAAGTCGCCCCAAGTACATGGCCAAACTCGCCAGCGAGCGCGCCGGCGTTCGTGAGCTGGAGCAAGAACGCCGTGAGCTGGAGGCGCGCGTTCGCCAACTCGAGACGCAGTTGGCCCGCTCGATAGAGCGTGCGGCCGATTTGGAAGAGCGCGTCAACCGCTTGATGACGGAACGCCACGATGTCCATCTCTCCGAAAAGGACGCTCGTGAAGAGCGCCAACGGATGGAACGCGACGCGGCTCGCCTGCAGAAGCGCATCGAGGAACTCAACGAGCGTCGCGCGCGCGAGGGCACCGGTGAGATCACCACGGCGCTGCGCCGATTGACCGCCGAACAGCGCCGCGTCGGGGGAGGCCTCGACAAGTTGCGCAATCGCGAGATGAAGGACCGCGAACTGTTTCGCGAGGTGACGCGCCGGGTGACCAGCATCGGTGACGTGCTCGAGACACTGGTCCAGCAGCACGAGGCCGGACAACGCGCCGCGGCCGTAGCCCAAGAAGCGATCCTTCGGCAGCTCGGTCAGTTGGCCAGCGCGCACGATGTGGAGCTGAGCGAGGACGACAAAGATGCCGGCCGAGCAAGGCGCGCCTCGCGCGAAGGACAGCCGCGCGTCGGGCTGTTCGTCGATGTGCAAAACATGTTCTATGGCGCTCGCGAGAAGGGGGCGCGGCTGGATTTCGAGGCGTTGCTCGAAATGTCGACACAGCAGCGGCAGTTGGTGCGAGCGGTCGCCTACGTGGTGGAAACGCGAGAGATCGATCAGCGCGGTTTCATTCATCTACTCGAGATGAAAGCGTATGAGGTCAAGCGCAAACCGCTCCGCATTCGACCCGATCGCACCATGAAGGGGAATTGGGACCTCGAGATCGCCATCGACGCGTTGCGTACCGCTCCTTCCGTCGACGTGTTGGTGTTGGTTACCGGTGACGGCGACTTCGTTCCGTTGGTGCGCCAACTCAAGATGATGGGGAAACGCGTCGAGGTCATCGCGTTCACCAAGAGCAGTGCACCCGATCTGCGGGAGGCTGCCGATCGGTTCTTCCCGGTCACACGACGCTTGCTGAGGCCGATCGATCCCCAGAAGCGAGAACGCGTCGCTCCTCGTCAGGCGAGTTCCGCTCCGGTTCTCGAGCCGGCCCCCTCCGGCGACGATCAATCGGTAACGCCGGTCGAAACTCCTGATGCCGATAACGCGACCGAAGCGAAGAGCGCGGCACCCGCCACGCGCGAACGATGAGCACCGGTCTACCACCGCGACGCTATCGAGCGGGCGATTGGCTCGACGACCTCTGCCGGCAGTGCAAGGTCACCCGTCGCCACACCGTGCAGGTCGCCGATGGCGCCGGCAATGCCCTCCGTGTGATCTGCGATTTCTGTTCGAGCACGCACAACTACCGTGGCGGAGAACGACACGAAGCGCAAAGCGTGACTCGCGCTGCGGGGGGCACGCCTAGGCCGATCGACGAGCCACTGGTCAGTCAACGAGAGAGGAGTTTTCCACCCATGAGCGCTGATGGCGTCGATTTGGAACTGATGCTTCGCCGTGTGATTCGCGAAGAGTCGGGCCTGACTGCGGTTACGCCGGCCGAAAAGTGGCGCGGAGGCGAATTGGTACTGCGCCCCGGCAGGCCGGGGTTGCAAGACAAATCCCTTCCGATCGAAACGTTCTTCAACAAGGTTGTGATGCTGCGCAATCGGCTGCGAACGCTCGAGCAGCAGGTCAACGCTGCCGATCTACCGCAGGAGTTGAAGGTCAGGCTTCAGGGATACATCACCGGCTGCTACGGCTCTTTGACCAGCTTCAACGTGTTGTTCGCCGACGAGGACGACAAGTTCGTGGGTGCGGGAGGCGAATGAGCGGAAAGCAGATGAGCGGGCGACTCGCCACGACTCTCGCATTCGCTCTGGCATGGTCCGACAGCGGTGTGTATGCGGGCGGGCCCACGGCATTCGAATCAGAGGTCCTGGCCGCGCTGAATGCCGCTCGTCAGAAGCCCGCAGCGCTCATTCCTGTACTACAGGCGATGCTCCCCAACTTTCACGGCACGATGTTGATCCGTGAGGGCCGACCGTCGTTGGTGACACTCGAGGGTGCTCCCGCCATAACAGGGGCGATCGACTACCTACAGACCGCGATTCCCTGCGGTGCGCTGGAGTGGAACGACGGCTTGGCGAAAGCGGCCCGCGATCACGCGGTCGATCAAGGCGTCAGCGGCGACACCGGTCATGTCGGGTCGGATGGGTCGCTCACGGATGAGCGAGTCCGGCGCTACGGTGACTGGCGGGATCGATTGGGTGAGAACATCACCTACGGCGCGGAGACCCCCAACGCCGTTGCGCTCGACACGATCATCGACGACGGCGTCACCGATCGCGGCCATCGCAACACGCTGATGGAATGTAGCTATCGTCTCGTCGGTGTGGCGTGCGGTGACCATCCTTGGTACCGCCGGATGTGCGTCATGGTCTTCGCCACAGGGATGAACGAACGCCCAGCGCTGGTCGCGCCCCTGCCCAAGCCATCGCCCGAAAAGGAACGCTGACGATCAGTCGAAGTCGCGCGTCTTACGCGTGCGCTTGATCTCGCTGATGCGCTTCTTGTCTTCCATCCGCCGTTTGCGCTCACCGAACGGTACCTTGGTATCGAACCGCTTCGGTTGTTCCGTCAGCGCCTGACGCAACAACTCGGCGAAGCGCGCGATCGCGTCCTCTTTGTTCTTGAGCTGACTCCGCCCCGCCTGACACGTTACGCGCAGCACGCCGAGCTTGTTGATTCGGGTGGCCAGCCGCCGGTGAATCAGCGCTTTTTGATGGTCGTCCAGCGCACCGCTCGCATCGACGTCGAACAACAGCGTTGCGCGTGTGTTGACCTTGTTGACGTTTTGTCCACCCGGTCCTTGGGAACGGGCGAACTCGAAGGTCAGCTCGGTCTCATCGATGGTCAACCCGGGACGGATTTCGATCATCGCGTCACCGGGTTGGACGTGAAGTCGACGGTCAGGAGTGCCGAACGTTCCGCCCCCGGCGCCTTGTCGGCACTGTCGACCTGCAAGAGCAGTTCGAGGGTTCCGTCTTGATCGAGATCGACGGCCGCGATGAATCGCGCTTGGCCCCACTCTTTCGGCACGATCGAAACAGCAGCCGGTTTGTCGTTCCAGGGAAGAGACGATCGGCGCGAGTTCGCGGAGGAGTACAAGTACAAGTCCCGCTCTCCCACCGCGACCAGATCGGCGCTGCCGTCGCCATCGTAGTCGTGCGTGTCATCCAGCAGCTCCCCTTTCTCGACCTCGTCACCCGGCTCCCACGTCAACGGCTTGCGGGCAAAATTCCCTGCGGCGATCGCCGGATAGACGGCGATCATCGGCTTGGGCTTGAGACGGCCTGTCGACCCTTCCAAGACCAGATCGGCAGAGCCATCGCCCGTCAGATCGCGCACGACCACGCGCGCCGGAGCCCAATTGATCAGCGGCGTTTTCAGACTGAATGGAATGAGTGTGCCTCGCCCCGTGCTGTCGCAACTCAACGGGGCAACGTTGATCCAGTGCTCGCCGAAGATCTCCAGCTTCCGTCCCGGCAACGAGGTGAACGCGATCCGTGGCGTCGGCCCCTCAAAGATCGCGCTGCTTTGAGGCGCTAGCTCGGTCGGGTTGCGAAGGTAGATTTCGCAGACGCGAGGCGGGCCTGCCGCCAACTCGACTTGACTCAAGCGCACGCGTCCATCGCGCATTCCAATCGGCCGCGTGAAGCGTCGCTGGGCTGCGGATTCGTGAGCGATCAGCGCGCGGTTCCACGCCACCACCGTGTCGCCGAGAACCTGAACGGCGCCCGGCAGTTCGATCGACCAAAGCGGGAGGAGTTGATCGTCGCTGGCCCGATACGCGCGCAGACCGTCGAAGGTGACTTGAAGCAGATCCGGTGAGCCGTCGCGATCGAGATCGGGGCGATCGTCCATCGACTGGGGTCCGAGAT
>CAZAHQ010000271.1:0-5768 GCA_964484415.1 uncultured Acidobacteriota bacterium
CAATCTCGGCGATCACACCCCAGGCCCAGAGCAAACCGGTCGCGATCTGATCGACACCACGCGCGTTCATCTGCAGCGTGAACAGCGCGTAGTAAGGGCCATTGCTCGCGGCGCCCAGCCCAGCCGCCAACAGCACCGGTGTCAACGCACGCCACGGGAGCAACGCCGCGTCTGCTTCACGCATGTCTACTTGCTGAAGATCGCGGGCCTTGGCTAGCGGCAACGCAACCGCGAGTGCGGCAATCGCCAACCAGCATCCAGCGACCAGAATCGGAACCCACTGCAGCCCACCATCTCGAAACAGCGGTGCGCCGCCGGCAGCGGTGACGATGAAGCCGATCGAACCCCACAAACGAACGCGCCCATACGCACCGGAGCGTTCACCGAGATGGGCCAGTGTGGCCGCCTCGGCCATCGGCAACACCGGGACCACTGCAATCGCGTGGATCACCAGCGCGGCAACGATCGCTGCGCGACTGTCCAGCAGCGCAGTCGAGGCCACGGCCAGGGCCGCGATGCCGGCAACAATCACCAACAGTCGCCGCGGGTCGTGCGTCCGATCGGCCAATCGTCCATACACAGGAGCCAGCACGATTCGTGCACAGGCACCGATTGCCAGCGTGCTGCCGATTGCGCCGGCCGAAAAACCGCGTTCGGCCAATAGCGGCGGCATCCAAGGTACGAAGGCACCGAGGGCCGCAAAAAAAAGTGCGTACAAAAGCGACAGAACGATCAACACTCCGCCTGTGGATGGCGCCTGCTGAGAGGGTGTGGGATCTTAGCCCGCGGCTCACTCGGGGCGCTTGGTCTCGCACCAGAAACGGTGCGAGGCGGGCAATTCCAAGCCCCTGGAACAGCCGCTAAACGCGACCTAGATTCCGAGGCAAAGGAGCTACCGAAGCAATGCCCACGCCGCGCGCCATCGACTTGCTCGCCGACCTGCTCTCGCAGCCGGAAGGGGCGTGGAGTCTGGCCGACGGAGCGTTGGCGGTGGCACATGTCGAGACACCCGACTGCGATGTGGAGATGGCGCGCTCCCAACTCGAAGCGCTGGGCAAGGCGGCTCGCAACCAGCTCGGCGATGCAACCCATCCTCGATTCGCAGCCGCCGCGGTGTCGCGCGTGCTGTTCTTGGAAAAGGGTTACCGGGGGTGCACCGACGCAGAAGAAGCGCCCGACATGGCGATGCTCGATGTGATGCTTCGCACGCGGGTCGGAACGCCCGATCTGCTGTCGATCTTATTTGTGGAGACGGCGCGGCGGGCCGGTCTGCGCTTCAGCGGCGTCTCGCTGCCTGGCCGCTACCTGTTGCGACAAGACCACGGCGATCAGTTCTTTCTGTTCGATCCGCAAGCCGGCGGCAAGCCGGTCTCGATCGAGCAATGCAAGGAACTGGTTTCATCCGCTACCGGACGCCGGATCGAGTTCCGCGAGGCGTTCCTGCGACCGCTGACCAACGCACAGATGCTGGCGCGTTTGGTGGCACATCTGAAATCGATCTATTGGCGTGCCGGTGCCCATGAACGTGCGCTGCTGACGGTGCGCATGCTGCTCACCATCCGCCCCGACGATCCGCGTGAGATTCGCGATCAGGGGCGCCTCTATTACTTGATGGGGCGATTGCCGGAAGCGATCTCGGCTTTCGAGAGCTACCTGCACCACAACCCGCGCGGCGAGGATGCCGAAGCGGTGCGAGTGCTCCTGCTCGAGGCGCGTGCTAGCCTCGGGCCATGAGTCAGGAAAACTCGCGACGTACTATTCTGCTCGATCCGCGACCCGGTTTCTCCGCTTATCACCTGATGACATCGTTGGTCGTTCCACGACCGATCGCCTGGATCAGTACTCGTTCTGCCGCAGGCGACGAGAATCTCGCGCCGTTTTCCTTCTTCCAGGCCGTCAGCGAGGCACCACCGGTGGTGATGATCTCGATCGGTACGCACAAAGCAAAGCTACCCGAGCCGAAGGACACGCTCTCGAATATCGAGGCCACCGGCGCGTTTGTCGTGAATCTGGTTCCCGATGAGCTGACCGAGGTGATGGTTCGATCGGCGGCCGAGTTTGCGGCAGGACAAAGTGAGTTCGCCGCGTTGGGGTTGCATTCGTTTCCGGGTCAGCGTGTGAATGCGCCGTGCTTGTTGGAATCGCCCGTCAACATCGAATGCGTGCTGCACAGCAAACAGCAGATCGGCGGCGCGATGGTGGTGTTTGGCGAGGTCGTGTTGGTGCACGCGCTCGAACGTGTGCTCAGTGAGCGCGGGCTGGTCGATGCAGAAAAGCTGCGAGCCGTCGCACGGCTCGGCGAAAGCTGGTATCAGCCGTACGCTGGGCGGCGACGGGTCGATCGACCGTAGCGCCGTTCGACCGCAAGCCGATCGCAGGGCAACTCGCAACATCGATGCGCGAACCCAAGAGCGCCAAAACTAGAGCGAGAGTGGTGCCACCGTGGGGCAATTGACGCAGGTCGTCACCGGCTCGACGTACTGCGTGAGGCACCGCGGGCAATACGCAACGCAACCCTCATGCTCTCTTGCCGGCGGACGTAGTAACGCGTCCACATCCAAATCCCAGGCCTCGAAAAGCCGGCGCAACTGCGGCTCGACCGACCGTTGACGCGCATCGACGAGGGCGCGTCGCGCCGGATCGATGACGGCGTGTCGTGCACCGACCGCCAGCGCAACAGCGATCGCGTGTTCCTGTTGGAAGAGCGGCAGCGAGAGTGCATCGGCGGCCCGCACCGCGGCCGGCGGCGATGCGGCCAAGCGCGCTGCGAAACCCCAGCGGGCGGCGCGTGCCTGCGGATAAAGAATGCGATGCGCGCGCCACGCCAGCACCAACGTCAAGATCTGTGCGATGGCGAGCATCGCCAGCAGTGCCGGCCAGCAGGCTGCCAAGCCAAACCACGCAACCAATGCAGGAACCCCCCCGAACAACACCAACCACTCGATTGCGCAGGCAACGCGCAGTGGTCCAAGCACGATGCGAGCACGCGTTACCTCCTCACGCAGCGACTGCGGCCCGCGCGCGGCATCGGCGCTGACTTCGGCATCGTCGCCGCCGCACAAGAACGCTTCGCCGCGCCACAGCCACGGCACGAGCAGTGCGAAGCCACCACGTTGATTGCCCACCAGGTCGGCACCGTCGACCAACCGATCCCGGCCACGCCACCAGCGAAACACGAGCTGCCGGCCGCTCTTGACCCATACGAGGCTCTCCACCAACAACAGCACTACCAGCACCGCATACAGCGGTGCGATCTCGCGCATCGGCTAGCCGATCGGTTCGGAGGAAACAGGAGGCGGTGGTGGCAACGGCGGTGGTGGCGCGTTGTCGGTGGCAGAGTCTGTCCGCCGACGGAGGCCGGTGATGAATCGGCGCAGGGCTCCAAGCGACCCGACAGCAACGATCGCGATCCATTTCCAACCGATCAAGATGAACTTCCAGAACTTCCCGAGTAACCCCAGTTTGGCCGCTACGGCTCCGGCACCACCCACCATCAGCGCTCCCAAGCCGAAGGCCGCAACCTTGTCCCCTTTCGACCACTCGCGATAGCGATGCCCTGCGGTGTAGTCGAAGCTGCCGAGCGTCGATTCGAATTCAGGGAGCGCGGCGTTCAAGTTGGTTGGGTCGATGACGAGATCGACGTTCATGACACCGCGTCGACCCAAGAGCCGTGTCGACCAATTCACCGATTCGCCGCCACGGCTGCCGCGAATCCGTGTGGCCCATGTGAGGTTGTTCGTCTTGACGTCGTAGAACGGCGGCTTTTCCCAACCGACGAGTTCGAGCGTGTCCCAACCTTGCTGCTTGCGATACTCGTTGCCCGAGGCGAGCCCCTCGCGCAGTGTCGCCAGCGTGCCATCGGCGTTGAGCTCGTCCCGTTCATCGTCTTTGACATAACCCACATCATCGAATTCGAAGATGACGAAGTAACGCGGGCCGCCCGTGTCGCGCGCCGCCAACAGCATTCCGAGTTCTTTGCCGCTGGGCTGATTCTGCGAGAGCTTGAGAAACGTGCGCGTTCCGTCGCCGTCAGCGAAGACAAACCCTTCAGGGACGTTGATCGTTGCCATCTCTCCGAGCTTTCCGACGCTGGGGCCAATGGTCCAGGCAATCGACGACAGGCCGTTGTCGGCCGATTGATTCGCCGGTTCTTCCTGTGCGAACGACATTCCAATTGCCAGCATGACGAGTACGAAGATCGAGGCGACGCGTCGCATATGGTTCCCCCCTATTCACATCGGTTTCGACGGCGATTATCGGGCAACGAGGTCAAGCAATGGCGGCTCCCGGTTTGACGGCGAGCACCGCGACATCACTGCCCAGCGCCTGCTGCAACTGTTCCGGCGTACCGGCCAACAGCGGGAACGTACCGTAATGGCCGGGAATCACGCTCTTGACCTTGAGCATTCTGGCTGCGCGCGCCGCTGCGGGCGGATCCATCGTGAAGAACCCGCCGATCGGCAGGATCGCCGTGTGCGGTTGATACATCTCACCGAATAGCTGCATGTCCATGAAGACCGCCGTATCGCCCGACGCGTAGATCGTGGGGGTTCCCGCAAATCGCAGGATGTAGCCGACCGGCTCACCCATGTAGACCAGCCTGCCGCTCCCATCGTCGATCCCAGAGGAATGCTCGGCGCGCACCATGGTCAAGGAGAAACCGGGAATGACCTCGGTGCTGCCCCCCTTGTTCATGCCGACCAGTTGTGAGCCGTCGACGCCCTGCTTGGTCAACCATGTACAGATGTCGTAGATGCAAACCACCTTGGCCCGGTGCTGCTTGGCAAGCCTCACGACGTCGCCGACGTGATCGCTATGGCCGTGTGTCACGAGAATCACGTCGACACGACGAGGGCTTTTGTCCGAGGAACGGCAACTCGGATTTCCCTCCAACCAGGGGTCGAGCAGCACCACCTCACCACCGGGCATCAGAAACTCGAAAGTACCGTGACCAATCCATCGGACCTGTGTGGATCCACCGAGCGACATAGACCCTCCAAGTGACGAGAAAGTGCCCCCCGCCTGTTTTTCGCCGGATGCGGGGGGGCACGATTGCGGGTAACCTCTCGCCCCGCAAACAACTAGTTAGCCGCCGTCCGGAGGGCTCTGTCAAAGGGCTGGCCGGGGCAGGGATGGATGGTCGATGAAGATCCTGGTCTGTATCAAGCAGGTCCCGGACAAGGACTCGAAGCTCGCGCTCGACGCCTCACGCACTGGGATCGTAGAAACCGATCTGAATTGGGAAATCAACGAGTCCGACGACTATGCGGTCGAGACGGCACTGCGGATCAAAGAGTCGCGCACCGAGCCGACCGAGGTCGTGGTCTGCACACTCGGACCGGAGCGCGCGCGCAAAGCGATCAACACGGCGCTCGCGAAAGGTGCCGACCGCGGGATTCACTTGGTCGAGCCCGACTTTCAAGTCGCCGATCCGCTGGCAGTAGCACACACATTGGCGGCGGTTGCGAAGTCGGAAGAGTTTCAGTTGGTTTTGTGTGGCACTCGTTCCGATGACTCGGGCTACGGCGAAACGCCGATTCTGTTGGCCGGGTTGCTCGATTGGCCCGCCGTGTTCCTGACCATGGGTGTCGAACTCGATGGGACCGGAATCAAAGTGGTTCGCGAGTTGGAAGCGGCGCGTCAAGAGCTGTCGCACGTAACGCTGCCGGCGGTGCTTTCGATCCAGAGCGGGATCTCCGAGGTTCGATACACCTCGCTCAAGGGGATCATGGCCGCCAAGAAGAAACCCGTATCCCAACCGACACTGC
>CAZAHQ010000272.1:0-5744 GCA_964484415.1 uncultured Acidobacteriota bacterium
ATACAGCAACTCAAGGAGGAGATCCCGCCGGTCGAGGTCGCGGCGATCGTCTATCCGCTGCCACCGGCCGATTCGCCCGACGCCGCCGCGGTTACTGTCGTGCAGCAGATGTTGGCGTGGAGTAGCGTCGATCCGTTCGAGCAAGAGCTTGTGCACGAGCGCCACAAGGCAGTGTTTGCCGGGGCGGAGAGCTTCGCGTTGCGGCGCGCGGGGTTGATGGCGTTCTATTCGGCGGCGCTGCCGTATCGCCGTGAGCGCAGCGCTTGGCGCTTCATGCACGAGTCGGTGTCATCGCTTTCGAAATTGGAGTGGCTCACCGAGGAATCGCTGTCCGGTGCAAAACGCGCGCTGGTCAACCAGGACCTGAGCGCGGCGTACTACGCAGCGGTGCGTGCCGACGCGGTGGGCCAAGCGCTCTGGTGGGAGGGGGATCCACACACAGCGTTCACCCGCAGCGACGCGATCGAGGCGGTCACTCGTCAGGACGTCGAGGACGCGTTTCGTACGTACATTGCGCAGGCCAAGCCTTATGAGGTTTACGTCAAGCCACGGCGCGTGCCGCTGTTGGTGAGGCTCTTCGGGTGGCTCTACCCGCTGGTGTCGAAGTGATTGCAACGCTGCTAGCAGCATTCACGCTCGCCAGCGTCGATGCGGGCGCCGGTACTACTGGAGTGTTGGTCGAAGACCACCGCGTGCCTCTGGTCGAGATACGGTTGCAGTTTCCGGTCGGCACGGCGTCGACATGGGCAATGGAGCACGATGCTCAGGAAGCGTTCGAAACGGCAATGGCCGATCCCGATCGGGCCTTGCGTCATCGAGCCGACCGTTTGGCGGCGAGCCTCTCGTTGTCGATGGATCGTTGGTCGGCACAGATCCAGGCGTCGTGTCACAAACGCGATGTCCCTGCGGTGCTCCAGCTACTTCGCGATGTCCTCGATAACCAACGGCTCGATCGCGGCGAGCTGAAGCGGCGTCGACGTGAGGCGGCGTTTGCGCGTCAACTGCAGGAGCAAAACGCCGACACCGCGTTGGCCAAGCGCGCGGCTGAGTTGCTCTTCGACCCCAAAGATGCGCGACGTCGCGCGTGGGACCCTCCGCACGGCTCGCTCGATCCATCGCGGTTGGTTCGAGTACGACACGAGATCGTACGCCTTCCCGGCCGCATTGCAGGTTTCGCGGGGGATGTCACCGCCGCGGAAGCGACGGAATGGGCCGCGTTGGTGTTGCCTCCCGCGGCGACGACATCGCCTGCCGGGCTGGCGCCACACTTTCTGAGTACGGCGACGGCCATTCCGGCACGCACCGAAGTACGCATCCCGAAGTTGACGCAAGTGTTTTATTGGTTGGGGCGAGAGTCACTGCCGATCGACGATCCAAACTACCCGATGCTGCTCTTGGCGAGTGAAGTCCTGGGCGGCCACTTCTACTCCCGGGTTTCGGTGGCGCTACGACACCAGTCGGGTGACACCTATGGCGCGAGTTCGCAGCTTCCAAGGAGCAAGGAAACCGGCGTGTTTGCACTGACCACGTTCACCAGAGCCGACAACGCTGCCGACGTGGAACGCAAACTCCGTGAGGTGCTGTTGCGGTTTCACGACAACGGCATCACCGCCGAAGAACTCGCCGAATCGCAAGGGTCGATCAGCGGCGAGCGAGCGTTTGGACGGCAATCTCCCGGACAACTGCTCGGTGACGTGTTGTGGGAGCAAGCGCGAGGATTACCACGCGGGATTCGCGATGACCTCGCTACGCGCGTTTCTCAGCTCACACTCGAACAGGTCAACCGCTTCGTGGAGCAGTGGTTCGACCCGGCTCGCTTCGGTTTGTTGATGGCGACGGCCCGCTAGGATCCGAGCGCAGCGCGAATGGCATCGACCAGTGCGCGACCGTGTAGATCATCCTTGAACACCGCACCATCTTTCCCGATCACCAGCGTGTGCGGAATCGCGTGCACGCCGTAAGCCCGCGCGATACTGTTGTCCCAGACGCGACCGGGCTCGACCAAGAGCGGCCACTCAATATTGCCGCGCTGCGAAAACTGCAGCACGCGCACCGGCTCTTCGTCCAGGCTGATGCCCACCATTACAAAGTCGGGGTTGTCTTTGAACTCGCTGTAGATCTGCCTGAGATGCGGCATGGTTTGCATGCACGGACCGCACCACGTCGCCCAAAAGTCCACGAGCACGACCTTGCCTTTGTAGTTGGCGAGATTCCATTCGTGACCATTGGGGGTCTTGCCGACGATATCCGGCGCGACAACACCTTCCAGCCGCCCCTTGGCCGGCCAAAACATGACACAGGCGCCAAGCAACACCACCAGCAGGCCGAGTTTCAACGATCCCTTCATCGTGCATGGTCCTTTGGCCGTTGTGCGCAACCAAGGGATCCGGTCGCGACGGGCCCTGTCATGGCTACTTGAACGAACCTGATTGAACGATCGAGATCTTCGCGACGTCGATATGCTTCCGCAGCGCGGTCACGATCTGCTCGTTGGTCAGCGCCGCGATCTTCTGCTCCAAGGCGGCGTCCCACGCCAACGTGCGCCCCAGGTATTCATTGCCCGCCAAAGCCCCCACCAATTCACCGTCATTGGCGCGTGAAACCCGCTTTTCTTGCAGCCAACCCTGCTTGGCCTCGGCGATCTCCTTTGGCAGGAACCCCTTGTCGAGCACCTTCAACAACTCCTCACGAAACGCAGCGACAAGCTTGTCGGCGTTTTGTGGTGCGTAGATCGCGCCTGCGCCGAAGTAGCCGGTCTCGTCCTCCGAACTTGCGTAGAAGTACGAACCGACACCGTAGGACAAGCCATCCGTGCGGCGAATACGTGTGGCCAGTCGCGAGTTGAGAAAGCCGCCGCCGATCATGAATTCGCCCAACACCAAAGCCGGATAGTCGGGGGAGTCGTCGCGCAGCTTAAGCACCAGACCCGCCGAGAATACGGCGCTCTCCTTGTCCTCAACCGGGATGCGTTCGTCGATCGCCGCGTGGGCAACGTAAGGCGAAGCGAGGCGCTTGAACGGCTTGCTGTTCTTCCAGCCTCCGAACAGCTCGGTGAGCCAGGATTGAACTTGCTTGGGATCGAAATCGCCGACGACGGAGATCTCCGCCGCCGAGGCTCCATAGAAGTCGGCGTGGAACTGCTTCAGATCGTCCAACGTGACCGCCTCGAGTGCTTCCATCGCTTCGTCCGCGTTCTCGACATAGCGCGGATCGCCCTTGGGCCACTGGTTGAGATGCTTGCCCAGGCGCACATAGGCCAAGCTCGACGGATCCGTTTTTCTCTCTTCTTGCGAGGCGAGCCGCTCTTGACGCAGCAACTCCAGTTCAGCTGCCTGGAACGAGGGCTGACGCAGCACCTCGGCCGCCAAGCGCAGCGTCGCCTGCAATTTCTCTCGCTTGGCCTCGATGCTGACGCCGGCGCCGGTGGAGCCGCCGCCCACGTAGAGTTGCGATTGCAGTCTGGCCAGTTCGTCCTGTAGTTGTTGACGCGAGTGCTTTGCGCTTCCGCGCATCAGCATGGAGCCCGTCATCGACCCGACGGTAGTGCGGCCTTGCAAGCTCTCTTGATCTCCAAAGTGAAAACTCATCGAGAGGTTGACCGTGCCACCGCGCGTCTTCTTCGGGAGCATCACCAGCTTGATCCCGGGAGCGATCTTCGCGCGCACCGTGCGTGCCTCGATCGCCGCCGGGGATGAGTCGAATACCTCACCGGCAACGAGCGGCTCGCCCCCTTTGTAATCGCGAACGATCGCCGCGACATCGGGGCGGTCGGGAACTTCCGCACGACTCGGTTTGTCGGAGGGGATGAACATTCCCGCGGTGCGATTCTCGCGTCGCAGAAACGCCTTGGCGACACGCTGAACGTCGCTCGGCTGCACGGTCTTCAAGCGGTCGCGATGCACGAACATCAAACGCCAATCGCCCAGTGCCGACCACTCCGACAGATTGATCGCCGCCCACTCGGAGTCGCGCATCGCCGTATCCCAATCGGTCAGCAAATTCTGTCGCGCGCGCTCCACTTCTTCGACGGAGGGAGGGTTCTCGCCGAACTCCTCCACCACCTTCAGCAGTCGATCGCGAACTTCGGGCAGCGACTGTTCCTTGCGTACTTCGGCTCCGGCGACCAGCACGCCGGGGTCGTGCAGTTGCCACGGGCCCGCGTAGACGGACGTTGCCAGTTTCGTTTCCACGAGTGCCTTGTAGAGTCGCCCCGAGGGATCGTCGCCGAGAATGAACCCAGCCACTTCGACCGCCGGGAAATCGATGTGCGATCCGGCGGGAACGTGGTAAATCGCGCCGATCTTCTGGACATCTCCCACTCGCCGCAGGATCGCTTCGCGCTCGCCATCCTGTGCCGGCTCGGTGGTGTAGGTCGAGGGGAGTGGCTCGCTGGGATTCACGATAGGTCCAAACAGTTGCGCGATCTTCGCCAAGGTGCGCGCTTCATCGAACTTGCCAGCCACGACCAAGAGGGCGTTGCTCGGGCGATACCACAAGCGATAAAACGCCTTGAGTCGCTCGATCGGCACGCGTTCGATATCGCTGCGCGATCCGATCGTCGATTTGCCGTAGTTGTGCCACAGAAACGCGGTCGACATGAGGCGCTCGAGCAGGACTCCTTGGGGATCGTTTTCACCGATCTCGAATTCGTTCCGGACCACCGTGAATTCCGAGTCGAGGTCCTGCTTGGCGATGTTGGAATTGACCATCCGGTCGGACTCGAGTTCGAGTGCCCAATCGAGATTCTCTTCGGTCGCCGTGAACGATTCGTAGTAGTTGGTGCGATCGAAGCTGGTCGACCCGTTGGGCCGCGCGCCGTGCGCCGTGAGCTCTTGCGGAATGTCAGGATGCTTTGGCGTCCCTTTGAACACCATGTGTTCCAGAAGGTGCGCCATGCCGGCCTCGCCATACCCTTCGTGACGAGAACCAACGGTGTAGGTCACGTTGACTGTCGTCGTCTCCTTGGAGGCATCGGGAAACAAAAGCACGCGCAACCCGTTGGGAAGGCTGTATTCGGTGATTCCTTCCACCGATGTGACGCGCTGCATGCCGGTGGGCAGCGCCACGACGGTTGCGACCGCTGTCTTCGGCGCCGCCGTAGTGGAGCCTGTCGCCGCAGCATTCCCGCGCGCGTTCGCGGCCGGCGCGGTCAACGCAAGCAGCAAGGTCAGGCACACGATCGACGGCAAACGTTGCAGCGAGATCCTCGACATGAACACCTCTCGGCCACCCATCGGCAGCGGGGATTGCATTGTAAGGGGCCGGGCCGTGATTTTCGCTTGCAGAAGGGCTGTCGCTCTCAGCCATTGCACCACGCTCTTGCGCCAGATCATGTGCCGCCACCGGCCAATGCGACCCTCGGGTGTCACTATCAACAAGGCCATCAGGGGGCGCTCTCATGTGGCTCAAACTGGTTGTGCTCGCGCTTGTCGTCTTGGCGGTGATCGGAGTTGCTGCCGTCATCCTTGGACGGTCACGTTGGCGCCGGGGAACGCAGCGGCTGCGAGCCGACCTGGCCTCGAATCGCCTGCCCGTCGTGCGGGCGAGGTTTGATCAACGTGAACTGCAGGGACTCCCCGCACCGGTTCAACGGTTCTTCCGAGCAACACTCGCGGATGGTCAACCGATCATCGCCGCCGTTCGGATGGAGCAACACGGCGGGTTCAATCTGGGCAGGTCCAAAGCACAGTGGTGCCCGTTCACTTCCACGCAAGTCGTCGTAACCCGGCGGCCTGGTTTCGATT
>CAZAHQ010000273.1:0-5734 GCA_964484415.1 uncultured Acidobacteriota bacterium
GCGCGCTCGAGCGCAGCCAGCCCCGGCACACCGATGCGCACCGGTTCTGCGGCGAGCACGAAGCAAGGGATGGAGTTGGCGAGGTAACGATTCGTGCTGCGATCGACGATTTCGCCTCGCGGCCCTGGAATGGTAATCACGCTTTTCGACTGCGCAACAGCGCGCGTCGCCAACTCATGATGGTGAGAGATCTGCAGAACGAACAGGCGCCACGACAGCAGCACCGCGAAGAGCAACAAACCAAGTGAGACCAGGCGCCGTCGACCCCGGCTCACCTGGCACACTTCATTCATCGCCGCCCCTCGGCAAGTCGTAGCGGCTGCAGCGTGACAGGACGCCGCGCAGGTCCGGGTGCGGACAATGCCAATCGCTCTGCTTCAGCGCGAAGGCGCTCCGGTGCGAGAAGATGATCGCGTTGAGCCAAGAGCGTGCGCCGAGTTATCTGTTCCTGGGCGATCGCGTCTTCGAGTTGGGCGCACTCGCGGCGCCAGGAAACTCCCGGTACCTGTACCGCGACGTGAAGGAGCAGCGGCAACGAGAGCATCATGATCCGAGCGGCGCCGTGGAATACGCGGCCAACCGCGCGAGGATGCGGTGCGACCAGAGCGGGGCGATTGATGATGCCTGCGGGAAGACTCATCGCTTGATCCCCCAACGCAGCTTGGCTGAGCGTGCGCGCGGATTCTCGTTGGCCTCCGCGTCACTGCAAAAAATGGCGCGGCGACTGGGCAGGTCGAGCCATTGGAGCGCTTCGCATGTGCAAGGGTCTCCGCGCCGGCACCGGCACGGTTCTGCCAGGCGCCGCAGAGCTGTTTTTGAGATGCGATCTTCCAGACTGTGGAAAGCGATCACCGCGATCCGACCACCTCGAGCGAGTCTTGCGACCAACGACTCGATCGCAGCGTTCAGCCCGTCTAGTTCATGGTTCACCGCGATGCGCAACGCCTGGAAGGTACGAGTGGCCGGATCGATGCGATCGTGACGACCGGCGGGGACCACTCGCCGCACCAGGTCGGCTAGCTGCGAGGTGGTACGCAGCGGCGTGTGGCGTCGTGTTTCGACGATTTGTCGCGCGATCTTGCGCGCCATGCGCTCTTCGCCGAAGTCCGCGAGGATCCGCGCCAACTCCGGCTCCGGCGCGCGCGCGATCAGGTCCGCCGCAGTGGTGCCGGGGCGTGAGCGATCGAACCGCATGTCGAGCGGCCCTTCGAAGCGGAACGAGAACCCACGTTGCGGGTCGTCGAGCTGGTGTGATCCAAGGCCCAGGTCCAGCAGCGCAGCATCGACCGTTGACAACCCCAAGCTGTCGAGGACCGCGTTAGCCTCTCGATAGTCGGCATGCACGATCGTGGCGCGGGTACCGAATCGTTCTAATGCCTCTCGCGCGGCGTCCACCGCGAGTTCATCACGATCGAGGCCAACGACCCGGCCATTCGGTCCCGTCTGTTCCAGCCAGGCTTGCGCATGTCCGCCAAGCCCGAGCGTACCGTCGACCAGTACGGCACCCGGCCGTGGGTTGAGCGCCACCAACGTCTCACGGCACATCACGGGTAGGTGACGGCGGCTTCCTGGGGGTGGCAGGTGCAGTTCCGCGGCCATCAGATCCCCAAATCGGTCAAACGCGCGCGGTGTTCGCGCGAGACGGTCGGCGGGTTCGCGGCCAATTTCGCGTGGTCAACGATCTCGAGGTGGTTGCGCGACCAAGAGACGTGGACAGAGCCATTGACTCCGGCGCTTTCGCGCAGGAGGGGATGAATCAACACGCGACCCTGGGCATCGAGTTGCGATTCACGACCCCAGTAGTTCACGGTTTGTGCGAAGCTCTCAACAGCTTCGTCGGTTGAGGCCAGCCCGACGAGTCGAGATTCGAGTTCCTCCCAAGCCGGGAGCGGGAAGACCCAGATCGACTTCCCATCGAGTGAGGTGGTCATGATGCGCGAATCGTCGTCGGCGACCGCCTTGAAGCGGTCGAGAAAGCGAGCCGGGATCTTCATCCGCCCCTTCTCGTCTACTGTGACGACCTCGCCACCGCGCAGCATGACGGCTCCCGCCGGACCTCTTTGGGCCAAGTCCCCGCAATCAACCCCAGGAAACGCTGATCGACCGATCCCGAGAGGGCGCTTCGGTCTCGAGAGGGACCAGGAACCCCTCTCTCGCCACTATTTCCCACTTTTTCCCACCGCGGATGTTACCGAGGCTCTCGGATGGGAGTCAAGGACCTACGGGCGAAAAACAGCAAGCCCGAACTAGAAACGTGGGGTCAGCCCGCGTCTGGGCGGAACTCAGCGCCTTTCCCTCGCCGCGTCGCAAAAAAAAACCCTGGCACACGGCCAGGGTTCTTTCTTCTGACTGGGATTGGATATTCGACTAGCGAGACTGACCGCTTCCGTTTCCGCTTCCGCTCCCACCGCCCTTCGGCGAGTCATTCACGATGATCGACGGGAGCGGATCCGGGCCGATTGTTCCGCCCTCGGGTTGCGGGTCCTTCGGTTTGATCACAACGCCGTTGCCATGTAACACGCCGTCGATGTCAACCCAACCAACAGTGACTTGATCGTCGTCGGAGCTGAAAATGTTGGGCCGCGAGCCAGGCGTCCCCTCCGCGTTGATCTGAATGGGACCGATCCATGCGTTCTTCCAAAGGATCGAGAAAACGACGCGCTCGTCGCCTTTCTCAGGACCGTCTTGCCACCAGGTGACGAACGGAACACTACCCACGAAGCTGATGCGAGGATCGAGATCCGCTACACCATTGGGGTTGGTGATCAACACAGGGGTGGTCCAGACTCGACCTACCAACTTCGCGACGGCGATATCGGTTTCCAGGCCGCGTCGATAGGACCACACGCCCCACATCACACCTTGTTTATCGACGGCCATGGAAATCGGGCCGTCCCATCGGTCACTGAACCCTAACGGCATTTGGGCACCGACTCGCGACTCGCTATTGCGTGGCGCTGCAGCGAATGTCGAGCCGGCAGCGGCCATTGCGAGAATCAGGATGCAAACCAGGCGGCGGCTCATTTGGTGCCCCCTTTCTCAATCTGACTGTCGAACTCGCGCACCTCGGGGAGGTTCTGCTCGAGGCTGGGCCGCAAATACTTGAGGCGCCCGAGTGCGATCTTGGATTCGGCCGGGCTGTGCTCCGCGACCGCGATTTTCCATTGGTAGAACGCGTTCAAGAAGAGAATGTCGACGTAGTGGACATCGCCTCCTGAGGCAACCGCGTTCGACTCCCTAATGAATTGCTTGGCGGTCTCGAAGTCGCCGCGCCGGAAATGGATTTCGGCCAGCCATGCCGACGAGGACGCCACGGTCCAGCGATGCCCCAGGCTTCGCGCTTCGTCGCGCGCCTCCTTCAGCAACCGGACTCCCTCGCGGAATTGTCCGCGGGCCGCATAGATCGGCCCGAGATTCCGCTTGACCTTGAGTGCTTCATGCAGATCGCCACAGTCACGGTATCTGCCGAGTGCCGAGTGGAAGTGATTCAGCGCTTCGTCGTGTTCTTCTCGCTCCTGGTAGATGCTGCCCAACGCATGATGCGCATACGCTTCGAGCTGTTTGTCGCCGGCTTTTTCGGCGATCTGCAACGAACGACTCGCTTCGACCTCAGCCAGCAAGAAGTCTCCGAACTCGCGGTGCACGTTGCTGAGCTGTAGCAAGGCACGAACAGTGGTGCCTCGATCGATGTGACGTTCCAACCGCAGAAGCTGACGAATCTCGTATTCGGAGAGGCTGATCTTGCCCATTCGGTAGAGGCTGATCGCGGCCGCCAGTCGAGCCTTCGCCGTGTCGTTGGCGGCTTCAGGCGACGTCGTCGGCACCTCCGCACGCGATTCCAGGATTCGACGAGATTTCTGATAGTGAACGTAGGCACGTGCGTAGTCACCGAGCCTGAATTCCTCGTGGCCCGCCTTCATCAGTTCAGCCGGATCGTTCCCCTCCGGTTCGGTGTTCTCGAGTTCTTCCAGGTCGACAACATCGGAGAAGGTCTGGATCGAAACGTTGAAGATCCTGGCCAGGGTCCGGAGCTTGTCGAAGGACGGGTAGCAGAGGCCCTTCTCGTAGCGGCTCAACTGGGAGTTGTCGATCTCCCCGCCGTGTACTCTCGCTTTCTCCTCAACCTTGCGGAGAGAGTAACCGTAGCCATTTCTCAGGTTCTTGAGGTACTGGCCAAGCCGCGGGCTTCCTTTGGTGTCCAACATCGGCGTCCCCTCAGGGGACCGGTCGGTACTGGAGAAACCACTCAATGCTCGATTCATGGGAGCCTCCCTCCGCAGTCACATGTCTACCACGACACGATCCGAAGTAAGTCGGAAGTAATCGCGTCTTGCGGTGCAAAAGCAGCAGTCCCAACCCGTCGGTATCATCGGTGTTCTCATCGGCCCGCCGGAACCCCCAAAAGGGTACCGTGGCGCGGCGTCTTTCGTCCCATTCTTCTCGTAAACAAAATAGCGTCTGTTTTGAAGTAAGTCGAAGTGATGGCGTTTAATGATCGATAAGTAAGACTATCATCCTTGGCGTCACCAACCAGGTACGCCGCTTTGACTCACGGGCTATCCAGGCGCACACTTCTGCGGTGCCCGACGCCCAACTCGCATTTCGAGCGATGGTCCACCGAGCGGTCGCGCTCTACCTCGCCTTGTTCCTCGCAACAGTGGGCCTGTTCGGTTGGTACTTCATGCACGACCATCAATCGGTCGCCATCGATCAGCAGGTTCGCGCGGCCCACAAGTTCGCGCTGGACCTATCGCAGCGACTCGGTCCACAACTCGCGCCCGAGGGAGCAATCGATATCCCCTGGTCTGCCGATCGTCTAGACCTCCTCGCGGCGATGATCGATGACGCGGCACGTGATGTGCCTGTCGTGTCGCGAGTTGTGATCCAGATCGCTGGCGGCGAGACGATCGGGCCGTTCGTTCGCAATGGGGACGGGCGAATCGTGCTGCTTGAAGATGCAAAAACGATGCGCAGTCGCGCCAACCTCGGTGATCCGGACGACTCGCTGAGAGGGCTCGATCGCGCGGCGTTGAGGTTGCGCGGATCGCTCCCTCGCGCGGTCGCGGCGCCCGTGCTCGGCGGCGTCGCCAACCTGATTGCGTTGCTCGACCCCAAGTCGATCGAACTGTCGGTGATCGAGATCCGTTGGCAGGCTCTCGGCAAGCTCGCGATCGTAGCGGTCATTGCGATGCTGCTCGGGGGTATCGGCTTCTCCTACACGTTCAGCCTCGTGCGTCGCACAAGGAGGCTCACGGAGGAATCCCAGCGCGGAAAACAGTTGGCGCAGCTGGGTACGCTCGCTTCGGGACTGGCGCACGAGATTCGCAATCCTCTTAACGCGATGAACATCAACCTCGAGCTGCTCGAGGAGGATGTTGCGAGCGGACATCTCGGGGCCGAATCGCTGGAGCTGCTTCGTGCAAGTCGCTCGGAGGTATTGCGCCTGGAACAGCTCGTGAAGGACTTTTTGGCGTTTGCCCGTCCACGCGCGGTTATCACCGAAGAGATAGTTCCCGGTGAGCTCGTTGCCGATGTGGTGCGCTTCAGTCGTCCTGAGTTTGCGAAGGCGGGTGTCGCACTCGAACTCAAGCATGAGGACATCGCGCCAACGGTCCGTGTCGATACCGGACAACTGCGGCAAGCGATTCTGAATGTCCTTTCCAACGCTCTCGACGCGAGTCGCAGCGGAGGTAAGGTCGAGGTGATCGTTGGCCCTACGGTCCAAGGTGACGCC
>CAZAHQ010000274.1:0-5705 GCA_964484415.1 uncultured Acidobacteriota bacterium
GTCGGCTACATGCACGGCGAGCGCGGCTACTGGCGATTCTTCGCGTACCTGAACTTCTTTCTATCGATGATGTTGACGCTGGTGCTGGCCGGGAATGTTCCGGTGATGTTTGTCGGCTGGGAAGGGGTGGGGCTCGCCTCGTACCTGCTGATTGGCTTCTACTACGACCGCGTGTTCGACAGCGAGTCTGGCATGACGTGCAGCGATGCCGGCCGCAAGGCGTTTATCACCAACCGCATCGGCGATTTTGGATTCTTGCTCGGTGCACTCCTGATCTTGTTGGCGTTCGGTACCTGGGACTTCGCGGCAATCAGCAACGCGATCAACGCTCATTCGGCGTTTTGGTATGCGGCGCCGCTCTTGACGCTCGCGGGCGTGCTGTTGTTCGTCGGCGCTACCGGCAAGAGTGCGCAGATTCCGTTGTACGTATGGTTGCCCGACGCGATGGCCGGCCCGACGCCGGTGTCGGCCCTGATTCACGCGGCAACCATGGTGACCGCCGGCGTCTACATGTTGGCTCGCACGGCAGCACTGTACTGGCACGCACCCGACGCAATGTTCGTGATTGCTGTGGTTGGCGGCCTCACCGCCATCTTCGCGGCAACGATGGGGCTGGCGCAGTACGACATCAAGAAGATCCTGGCGTATTCCACGGTGTCGCAGTTGGGATACATGTTCTTGGGTGTGGGTGTGGGCGCGTATGCGGCCGGTGTGTTTCACCTGGTGACCCACGCTTTCTTCAAGGCTTGCTTGTTCTTGGGCGCGGGCTCGGTGATTGCACGCGCCGGTCACAGCAACGACACGCGCCTGTACGGTGGACTCAAGAAGTGGATGCCGGTGACACGCCTTACGTTCTTGATCTCGACGCTGGCGATCGCAGGGTTCCCGTTCTTGTCGGGCTTTATGTCGAAGGATGAGATTCTGGCGCAGGCGCTGCACAGCAATCGCGGGCACCTGGCGTTTTACGCGATCGGGTGTTTGGGCGCGGTGTGCACTGCGTTTTATATGTTCCGCGCTTACTACATGACGTTCGAAGGCGACAATCGTTCGCCCAAGTGGGTTCAAGCCCAACTCTCCGAGTCACCCAAGTCGATGACGGGCGTGCTCTCGATACTGGCGGCAGGCGCGCTGTTGGTGGGGTTGATTGGAATTCCCGCCGGCGTGCCGGGACTGCTGGGAAGTCACACCGATATCAACTGGTTTGCCAACTGGCTCAAGCCGGTGGTGATGGCGCGCGGCGTGGCGGCGGCACCGATGGAGGCAACACACGGCGAGCACGGGGTTGGTGAGGTTGCCGATGCTCACGCAGCCGAGGGAGAGACCGCAAGCACGCAGGCGAGCGCCGCACACGACGCGAGCGCTGACTCGCTGTCGAGTGCGGGGCACAGCGGACCGCTCCACGTACTCCGCGAGGGGCTCAAACACGAGCCGACTCTTGCGGGTGAGTGGATGCTGTTTGCAGTGGCCTGCGCGATTTTCTTCGGGGGCTGGTTGATGGCCCGCTCGTTCTACGGCAACAACATGAAGCAAGCTATCGCGTTGGCCCCAGCGTTTGCGATGCCGCGACGGCTGTTGCATCGCAAGTGGTTTGTGGACGAGCTGTACGTCGCGGTGTTGCTGACGCCGTTTCACAAGCTGTGCGACGCGTTCTCATGGTTCGACAGGATGATCGTCGATGGTGCGGTCAACTTGTCGGGGGGCGGCGCTCGCTTCACCGGCCAAGTCATCAAGCTGTTCCAGACGGGCGTGACTCGTCACTACGCGCTGTGGTTTTTGATCGGCGCGGTGACGGTGGTCTTCGCCCTGATGCGGTAGAAAGATGCTGAGCGGAAACGAGTGGTCGCATTATTGGCCGGCCTTCCCAGCGCTGATTCCAGCGCTGTGGGGGCTGATGCTGATGTTCTTCGTACCGTGGCTGAATCAGAAGATCGATCGCCGCTGGCTGTGGGGCGTATCGCTGGTGGGAATGGCGCTGACGTTCGCAGTGCCGGCGATGATGCTGTCGGATATCCGCGATCGAGGTGCGGCGACGCAGGCGCTCGGCATGGGCAGCGAGATGATGGTGCGCGCCGACCAGTTCTCGCTGTGGATGAACTTGATTTTCGCAGCGGCCGGCTTCATGGCGCTGTTGATCACGCCGCAGTACCTGGAACGAGCCAAGGCTCATCACGGTGAGGTTTATCCGTTGATGTTCTTGGCAGTCTCGGGAATGGCGTTGATGGTCGGTACCGAGAACCTGATCATGATTTTCATCGGGCTCGAGGTGATGTCGATTTCGTTGTACGTATTGTGTGGCATGGCGCGCGAGCGCGCGACCGGGATGGAAGCAGCGCTGAAGTACTTCTTGCTGGGGGCATTCTCGACCGGCTTCTTGGTTTACGGCACAGCGCTCGTGATGGGCGCCACCGGGTCGCTGCACTTGCCCAAGATTGCCGAAGCAATTCGCGCCGGCGCTGAAGGCGGCCTGCACGTGCCGATGCTGATGGCCGGTATCGCCATGATCATCGTGGCGTTGGCGTTCAAGGTGGCGGCGGTGCCGTTTCATTTCTGGTTGCCCGATGTCTATCAAGGCGCGCCCACTCCGGTAACGGCGTTCATGGCGGCAGGTACCAAGGCGGCGGCGCTGGGTGTGTTGGTGCGCTTGCTGCACTCGGGCTTCAGCAGCGGCGCACCGGACGATATGGTGTCGCACCGTTGGATCTTGGTGGTTGGGTTGCTGTCGGCGGTCACCATGGTCGTTGGCAATCTGCTGGCGTTGGTGCAGGTACGCGTGAAGCGCTTGCTGGCGTATTCCGCGGTGGCGAATGCCGGTTACTTGTTGTTGGCGCTGGTGGCGCCCTTGGACATTGGTGTCGGCAACCTGGTGTTTTACTTGATTGCCTACACGCTGATGACGGTGGGTGCCTTTACCGTGATCTCGCTGTTTCAAGAGGATGGAGAGGACGCGGATCACATCGACAACTTCAAAGGGCTGTGGCATCGGCGCCCAGTGCTTGCTGCCTCGATGATGGTCTTGATGCTTTCGATGATTGGAATTCCGCCGACGGGCGGTTTCACCGGGAAGTATCTGATCTTCCTGTCGGCCATGCAGTCGGGTCATCCGTGGTTGGCGGCGATCATGGCGATCAGCGCGGTGATCGGTGCGGCGTACTACCTGCGGGTGATCGTGGCGATGTTCTTGGAAGAGCCGGCGAACGAACTGACCACCTCGCTGGCGGTGCCGCTGAGCGCTGCAATCGTGATTGCGATTGCGGTGGTTGGAACGATGATGCTGGGCGTGGTGCCGTACTTGCTGACCGAGCCGCTGGCAGTGATTCACGGAAGCCTCTTGCCCTTGTCGTAGATCGAGCGCCGGGCGGGTCGAGCGTCACCGAAGACGCCGCTCGTTTCGATACCACTTGCCGCTACCGACCGGACCCAATCGCCACGTTCGCTGCAACGGCGTATCGCCTCCAACCTGCATGTGCCCGCCATGCTGACCGTGCCGATGATGCGTCGGGCACAATGCATCGCCATTGTCATGATGGTTGCTGCCGCCGCGCGACCGATAGTGCCTGTGATGCCACTCCACGCGCCGTGAGGTACAACCTGGTGCCTCACAACGGTGCCCCGCGCGCACGAACACTTCGGATTGCGATGCCGAGCGTTTGTCGGCAACGTCGTAGGTCGCACAAAACTCTTCGAGTATCGCCAACAACCCAACCCACGCTGGCAGTCGGCGCGAAGCCGTGGAAAACGTCCGGGCAGCACGCCATGACGCGGGATCCTCTTCACGAAAGGGCTGCGACCAATCGCACCTGTCTGCGTCGGCGCTCAGCAGCCGACGCCGACTTTCAACGCACGCCGTGAAATCGCTGGCCAACTCAACAGGCAACCGCAGCCGCAGGGCGTTACCAACCAACGGCACCAAGACAGTGTCGTTACAGGCTGCGTGTCCAGCGCGTTGCACCGCGGCCACCGTATCGCCGGGCGCGCAACGCAGTGAAGCGAACCACGCTTCATCCGACATCGGCATTGGCGGTTCGGAACAACCTTCGACGGCGCTGGCCCACAACAGCGCGCGCTTCTCGTCGCGCAATCGCTTGACCGTGCACTGCTCGAGGTGCTCCACCCAAGCCGCCTCGCGCGCTGGATCGACGAAGCCGGAGCCAAGGATCTGCGTTGCCAACAATACCTTCTCGAGGCCGACCTCTCCCTTCGCGTAGGCGCTGTGCACCGCCGGGCGCTTGGCAAGCGATCGAGCGGCACGCACGCGGTCTTCGATGGTGGTACGCGCTAGCCCCAAACGGTCTTCCGCATAGGCGCCGATACTCGCAAACCCGAGCTCCCGCAGCGCGCCGCTGCTGCTCATATCCACCAGCAACGCTGCGAGGTTGCGCTCCATTTCATTGACTGCGTTAGCGAGCCACTCGAGCTGCGCCAGCAGTTCCAGACTGGCCCCCTCGCCAGCGCGCGCCATTGCTGCATCGAGCTGCTCGAGCGTTTCACGCGCCACCGACAGCGCAGGAATCTCAAACCCTGACGGCGTGAAGCCAGGATTGGACAGTGGCTCGACCAACCGCAGCCGTGTTTGGGAAACGTCCGGCGGCCTGCCGCTCGCCAACTCCTCGGCTACAAGTGCTTCGATGAACGAGGTGGTTGTTGCCTCGCCACCCTCGAGACGACGATAAAGATCGAGCGCGCTGTCGAACGCAGCACGCACCGCGGGTGGCGCAGGAATGCTCCACAGCACGCGCACCATGTCGTTGATGTCGTGGTCGCAAACCGACACAGGTTCTGCACAGCGACTGTCGCGGCCCGCATCACCAGCGGCGGCTTCGCCGTCTAGCGGCATTGGGGTCGGGGGATACTCGCCACTCGATGTTTCCTGCTGGCGCACCGCTTGCTGCAACTGAGCAACCGTAAGCCGCCGAGCACGCTCGATCCACAGCGCCAGAGTCTCACTTGTCGCAATGCGCCCAACCAACAACGCCTTGCACAGCCCGATCGGAGCGCTGCCATCTTCACCAGACACCGCGTTGCGTAAGGCTGGAAACCGTTCGACGGCGCGATGCAACGCCGCATGATCGCGCAGCCACCGGCCACTGCGCTCGAGCTGTTCAGCCGCGAAATCGTGCACCGAGGAATACCCCGCGTCACGCCACAGTTCGCGACCGAGTACCGCGGATGACACCTTCGCAAGCGGCAACAAGATGCGCACTGTGTCGGTAGCGAGTCGACACGCGTATTGATCGGCCTGCGTTGCAGCGAGCCACGATGAGAGCGATGACTGACCTGTTGAACGCTGCACTGTATGCGACACGCTGCACCCGTGATGAGTCATCAAGGTACTCGCAATCAACGCGAACAACAATCGAAAGTGCACGGCAAATGAAGAAATGTTTCTCATCTGCAAACGAGCAACACGCGCGCTCACGATGAGGAACTGAGCGAGCGACACAATGCGTGCAGCTCACGGGCATGTGTTCGTACGATCGCGCGTGACGCTCAGCCGCAGCGCACACCAGCGTGCATCGAGTGGCGTTGCCTTGTGAGACATGCAATGGCCAATGAGAGCGCAAGTCCTCGAATTCGACGAGCGCAGCGCGCGCGAGGCTTCAGTCGGCGTGGCAACGCTGCGCTCTGTCGCTCGAGCCGATGAGCGAAGCCACTCTCTGCCAACAAGTCTGAGACATTCGCTCTCGAGGGTTTAGTGTAGAGGGCGG
>CAZAHQ010000275.1:0-5676 GCA_964484415.1 uncultured Acidobacteriota bacterium
TCCGCTCGCTCCCTGGAATGAAGAACATGAAGAGCGCGACCGATCTGCATTCCAAAGAAGTCGGTGCGGCGCTGGGAGAGAACGAGTCCGATTCGAGTTCCGACGACGCAAGTCAACAGTAGTGCGACACTCTCGGCCGTGAGCACGGCCGAGCAAATCCCCTCCCATCTTCTGCTCCGAGCCGTCGGCTTGTGCGTCGAGTTGGGCGGCCGACGTGTGCTCGATGACGTGTCGTTGGGTGTGGCTCGCGGCGATGTGTTGGCGATCGTTGGGCCCAACGGATCAGGCAAGACGACGCTGCTGCGCGCGCTGGCCGGGATCCTCAACTACCAAGGCCTGATCGAGTTGAGCGGGAGACCTCACGCATCGTTGTCGCGACGCGCCATCGCGCGAGAGTTGGCGTATCTCCCGCAAGAAACGTGGACACCGTTTTCACCGACTGTCGAGGACGTGGTTCGACTCGGCCGCTACGCCCATGCCGGTGCGCTGCGACCACTCGGACCCGAAGATCGGAGAGCGGTCAGCGCCGCGATGGAGCGAGCCGATGTAACGCATCTGCGATCGCGGCCGTTGGCCACGCTTTCGGGTGGCGAGCGCCGTCGTGCACATCTGGCCCGAGCGATTGCGCAGGAGGCGCCGCTGTTGGTGCTCGACGAGCCGACCACCGCGCTGGACGTCGGTCATGCCTGTGCCGTGATGGATTTGGTGCGCGGGTTAGCGGCGAGTGGCGCGGCGGTGATCCTGTCGTTGCATGACGTGGTTCTCGCGCCGCGCGGCGCGACGCGAGCGCTGCTCTTGGATCGCGGGCGCTCCGTCGCCGAGGGTGACCCGAGCGAGGTGCTCACAAGCGACGCCGCGCATCGAGCGTTTGGTATGCGGCTCGTGGCACTCACCGATCCGCGCGCGATCGTGCCGTTGTAGTCGCAACAAGATCGCGCGGCAGGTTTACGGCCCGCAGGCCGTCGTCCCGTCGAACGATTCGCGAGGATCCGGTCGGGGTGTGGATGTGCCGAAGCTGCCGTCGCCGCGTGTCCCTTGCGCGCGAATCAGGTAGTACCACGCGCGGCCCACCGGTGGAATGCCCGAAACCGCGGCGGGGGGCGCAGCGAGATTCTCACGCTCGCAACTAGCCAGAGACGCGCGATTGGCACTCGCCAGATCGGCTGCATCGCCGCGCACGATGTCATACACACTGCCCGCTCCGGTGCGTGGTTCCTGGTCGTCGAACGTCACCGTGTTCTTGTCGGTGAAGCGCACATTCGTGACCTTGTCGTACGGATAGATCTTGTAGATATCGATGAAGACATCTTCTTCGCCGGTTCCGGCGCGCAGATCACTCCACAGCGGAATTGCCTTGCCGGAACGCGCTGAGATGGCCGAGTAGTCACCCAGAAATCCGGTGAGTGTGCTGTTGGAGGCGACGTCGGAGACGCGTTCGTTCTCGAACGTCTGACCGCCGTCGTGAGATGTTGCCACGTAGATGTGCTGCAGGATGTTGTTTGGATCGTCACGGCGATCGAAAAACTTCACCGCAACGGTGCCCTTTTCGTCGACCGATACCCACGGCATGAACTGATCCCGGCCATTGCCGACACCATCGTCGTGAACACGAATCGGAGGCGACCAGGTCGAGCCACCATTCACACTGCGTGAGAGAAACACATCCGCGTCGCCGTTGATGGCGCTGTGCCACACCACATAAACGGTTCCATCGAACGGACCGCCCGAGTTATCGACAGCCCCGCTGGGGTACGTGGGCCGACGGAAGTTCGGATCACTCAGTGACGAATAGGTGGCGATCGTCGCGGCCGTTCCCCATGTCACGGCGCCGTTTGTGGACTTGTTGAATTGGATGCTGCTGCCAGCCTGAAAGAACACATAGACCACGCCGTTCTTTCCGGCGGTCGGCATCGAACCCTGCGCACCGGCGGAAGAAACGTTCTTTGCACCCGTCCACGTGGCACCGCGATCGTCAGAGAAGGCGACTCGCACCGTTCCCGAAGAGAACGCGTTTGGGAAATTGGTCCATGACGCGTAGACGCGGTTCTGATTGGTGCCTGCTGCTTGCGCGCATGTGATGTACGGGCGGTCGGCAAATGGAGAACCGGAGGAAGCGAAGATGATTCCCGGCGTTCCCCAAGTCACGCCACCATCGGTAGAGCGTGTCGACATGAAGCGATGCGGCGTAAAAGCGCCGCCGCTGTAGTCGAGGTACGCGAAGAGTGCGGTGCCATCGGCGCAGTAGGCCACGGTCGGATCGGCTTGGGTGGAGTACTGCTGATAGGGCGCTGCACCATCGCCCCAGGTGTGCCCCCCGTCCTTGCTGTAGTAGTACGCCGCCGTGTAGCGGCCGAGGCGCGCGTCGTTTCCGCCACCCACGATCCAGTTGGGGTTGGCGGGGTTGATTGCAACCGTGGTTTCGTTTTGATCGAAGCCGCTAGCATCTTGATTCGCGCGGACATTCCCGCCTGACGGGCCATCGCCGCGTTGCGGCTGCGAAGCCGGCTCGAAGCGGATCACCGGTTTGGAGTCAGGAATATCGCCATCGGGCTCGGCCTGCTGCCCCGCTTCGATCGGTGCCTGCGGAGTCGGCAAAACCACACTGCCTTGCCGTCGATGCACCGACCCGCAACCGACCGCCAATCCAACGCACACCACCACCCCGAGCAGCCCTGATTGCCTCATCGATTTCTCTCTCCCGCGGAAGGACGCCCCGGAATCTACGCACCTCGAAAGCCGATCGTCGTTTTTTTTCGTGTCGGCTCTGACGGGGTGCACGGTGGGCCAAAAAAGAAGAGCGCCCCGACCGTGGCCGGGGCGCTCGCTAGGCTCTGGAGACAGCGGTGAGGCTAGTTGCCAACGCGGCGAACGTTGCTCGCCTGTTGACCCTTGGGCCCGTCGACCAGATCGAACTCGACGGCATCACCTTCGGCAAGGGTCTTGAAGCCTGACCCGGTGATTGAACTGTAGTGGACGAACACGTCCTTGCCCCCGTCCTGACTGATGAATCCGTACCCCTTTGCATCGTTGAACCACTTCACTTTGCCTTGAGCCATTGCCTACCGACCTTTCTCGTTACCCCAGCAACAGGCGCTGGTAACAGGTACAACCGGTTACCGCGCGCCGGGGGGAGCGAGAACTTTTCTCGCCTTTATCTCTGGCCCACCGGGCACGCACTACCGGCCCAACTGCGAGAAATTATGGAGTCCGCCACCGCGGGCCAGCAAGAAACCAAAGAGTTAGGGGTGCCCGGACCGGGAGACGACGGAACGTCAGAGGGGGTCGATTCGTACCAGCGGTTGGTCGGCCATGACCTCGACCCCATCGCCCGCCAGAATCTCTCGGACCACGCCGCGTTCGACGCCGTTGGGGGGCTCGAATCCGATCGGCGAAAAGCACTTCATGACCTCGACCAACCCGATCGTCTGTCCAGCGTCTACATCCTGACCCACCTCGACGAAGTTCGGTTGGCCAGGCCCCGAAGAGCGATAGAACGTGCCGTGACTCGGCGCCCGAACCACACAACCGCGAGCCGCCGCGTCGGCAGAAATCGCGACCTCGGCCGCGTCGGCTCGGCCCATGTACGGGGAGACCGATGCCAGCGGCGAGCCGTAACCGCAAAAGACCCACGGATGCTCGGGCAACGTCTCCGCCAACTGACCATGAACACCGGCCGGCACGAGCAGGTGAAATGAGCGCTGATCGATTACCAAGACACCAACCGCGCTGCCGGGGACCAGTACCTCACCCCCCTTGCGGGCGAATCGCACTCGACCCGGTGACGGGCTCATCAGCACGACGCTCCCATCGGGTTGGTGTTCGGCGAGCAGTTCGAGTGTGTCACTCACGGCGCGAAGGTTACACCGACGACGACACTCAAGCGTGATTGCGGGGCGAGAACCAGTTCAACTCACGCTGCATGTCCTGCGACAGGCCGGAGATGACCTCTTCCCAATCGACCTCGCCGCGCTCGAGGACAGAGTCACGGATTCGGCGAGCGGCAGCCTGCCCGAGTCGATCCATAAAGTCGTCGTTCTCGAGCATCCACTTCTGTAGGGTCACATCTCGCTTTTCAGACATGCATCGGCTCCGTGGCGAAGGCGAGCGATGTAATGCATCGGGTACTGCATGCTAACAGACGCAACGCACACAAACCCGACGCATGCGAGAAAAAAAACAGCACCACACCGTCGCATGTTCAGAGCGATTCAGCGCGGTTCGTAGGTGAGCACGATCAGGTCGTGAATCGTCCAGATGCGCGGGTTGCGAACGGTGCGATGTCCTGTCGACTGATACGCCATTTCGGTGAACGCGGCGATCCACTCGCGCAACTCGTCCATCAGCACCACCTCGTCGACATCCATTTGGCGAGCCGATTTGTGCGGATCCATGTCGCCGGCGATCGACTCTTCTACCTCCTGCATTCCGCGCCGGATCTTCTCGCGCTCGTCGGCGCTCTCGGCCACGATGTTGAAGTCGTCGTCCAGCTTGGTACGGTAGGCACCGATCGCCAGCGTGCGTCCGTCCATCACTGCCAAGCGCGTCAGCGGCGTGGCCAACTGCATGACGGGGTCGTAGGGCAGACCGGCCATCGCGTAGTAGCCGGCACCCGAAGCTTTCCGCAATAGCACCGTCAACGTGGGGACAGTCGTGGTGCTGTTGGTGTAGATCAGCGATGACCCGTACCCCAGCAACCCTTGTTTCTCCGCTTCGGTACCGATGTCGAAACCGCTGATGTCTTGCAGCCAGATCAACGGAATGCCGTCGTCGTTACAAGCCCGTGCAAATTGACTGATCTTGGCGATTCCTTCCTTGTACAAAATCCCGCCGGGACGTTTTTCTCCGCGGATCGACGGGTGGTCGGTGAGCTGCGGATTGTTGGCGATCAATCCCACCCACAAGCCGGCAGCGCGCCCCACACCACAGATCATCTCGCGCCCTGTGTGCGGAAAGACCTCGCGAAACAGCGAGTCGTCCAGCAGCCGGGCCAGCACGTCGTGCATGTCGTAGGCGTAACGGTGATCGGAAGGGAACACCGAACTCAACTCTTCGGCAGCGAACCGCGGCGGCGCCGACTCGGCGTCGCGCCGGTAGTACTCGATCGCCGTGCTCGGGAGCTTCTCGATCTCCCGTCGAATCGAGTCGAGGCACGTTTCATCGTCGGGGGCGCGATGATCCGCGCAACCCGAAAGGTGCACATGAACATCAGGGCCGCCGATATCGAGCGAGGTGATCTTCTGAGACTTCGCGCCTTTGATCAGCGCAGCGCCCGCGATCACCATGTACGCCTGTTCGGTCATGTAGACGACATCGCTGATGATCGGCATGTAACCACCGCCGGCGATGCAATCGCCGAACACGCCCGCTATTTGCGGTACACCTGCCGCCGAGAGCTTCGAGTTCATCTTGAAGATCGCGCCCGCGCCGGTACGCCCGGGGAAACTCTTGGCCTGTTCGGGGAGGAATAGTCCTGAGCAATCGACCAAGTAGATCACCGGCACGCGCAACTTCAGCGCCATCTCCTGTGCGCGCTCGATCTTTTCCGGTGTGCGCGGCCACCACGATCCGCTCGCGACCGTGTTGTCGTTGGCGATCACCATCGTCCAGCGACCGGCGATTCGGCACCACGCGGTGACCACTCCGGCACCTGGTGCGGGCCGTTGCTCAGGTCCGAAT
>CAZAHQ010000276.1:0-5646 GCA_964484415.1 uncultured Acidobacteriota bacterium
GATCGAGGTTCAAGAACGAGAGGCGGTGGCACGCGTCGACTTCTTCGGCAGCGAACGGCTCGTCGATGCCGAAGGCGCACTCTTCCCCGCAGGCCAGGCGCAACCGGGAGATGATTCGTTGCCACTTCTGATCAATGTGGCGACGCCGGCAAGTGAGCGGCATTTGGTTTCACTTGATGTTTCGGCCTTGGTGGCGCTGGCCGAACTGAAACGTGTACATGGGGGCGTGCCCGACGGCACCTTCGTCGATCTGCGCCCGCTCGATCGTCTCATCCTGCAGGCAGGGCCCGACGCACCGGTGTTGTGGCTCGACCGGCGGCACCCCGAGACGAATCTCGAGAGCTACTTCCTCTATCAGAGCCGCGTGGCGGAGTTGGGTCCGATCGGTCCGATCGATCTGCGCTTCCCTCACCGGTTGACGATTCAACCCGCTCCTCAACCGCTCGAAGATCCAATGACGCCATCGCAAAGCGACGGCGTCGTGGCGAGGTGAATTCATGGCAAAGAACTCGGATCTGTTGGCAACCATCGATCTCGGCACGTATCGGACGTGCTGCGTGGTTTCAGAAATCACCGGCCCTGACTCGATCGAGGTCATCGGGATCGGCACGAAACGCACCGAGGGGATTCGCAAGGGTGTGATCGTCAATCTCGAAGCACTCGTGAACTCGATCAAGAGCTCGATCGAAGCAGCCGAACAGCAATCGAACCGAAGCATCGACACGGTCGTAGCGACGGTGCCGGCCGCACAGGCTCGCTCGTTCACTTCACGAGGCGTGGTGACGATCAATAGCCGCGACAAGGTGGTGAATCGAAAGGACCTCACGCGTGTCCTCGAGACGGTACGCGCGGTACAGATCCCGACCGGGCAATCGATCCTGCACGCCCTGCCGCAGGAGTACACGCTCGACGGACAGGAAGGGATTCAGGATCCGGTCGGAATGACCGGATCGCGCCTGGAAGCGAGCGTGCACGTGGTGACCGTGCCGCAGCAAGCGGCGCAGCACGTTGTCACCGCACTCAACAAGGCCGATGTCGAGGTCTCGTCGCTGGTGTTTCCGCTCTTGACCTCTGCCGAAGCGGTGCTCAGCCGTGAGGAGAAGGAACAAGGAGTGTTCCTGATCGACATCGGCGGTGGCACGACCGATGTCGCCCTATTCGAGCGAAGCGCGCTGTGGTTCACGGGCTCGATTCCGGTGGGCGGTGATCACGTTACCAACGACATCTCGATCGGGCTCCGAACGCCCACGCCCGACGCCGAGAACATCAAGCGCACCTACGCACGCGCGATCCCGTCGATCGACGATGATCTCGCGCTCGAAGTACCGCCGATCGGCGGCGGGTCACCGCGCTTGGTCGCTGGCTCGTTGCTCACTCAAGTCGTTGCACCACGCGTGCTGGAGATCTTCGAGCTGGTGCGCGGAATGATCGATCGCGTGGGACTCGGCAACCGCGGACGGGCGGGCGCCGTGCTGGTCGGAGGCAGCGCCAATCTCGAAGGAATGCTCGAGATCGCAGAACAGGTCCTGGGCATGCCGGTTCGACTCGGCATTCCACACGGTGCAGGTGGAATGGTGGAGGAGATTCGTCAGCCGAGCTTCGCTACACCGGTCGGTCTGGCGATCTGGGAGCTGCGGCACGGGCGCCGCGAGCGATTGTCCGATTCGACAGGAACCGGGTGGATCCGATCGCTGGGAGAGTGGTCGCGCGGCATGAAGCGCGCCACCGGTTGGTTGAGCGAGATGTTTTGAACAGTCGGCATAGGAACAGCCGGACGGGGGCAAGAAGATGCAACGAAACAATCAAGGGTTGAGCAGGGTCAGGTTGACACTCGACGATATCGAGGCGGTCCAACCAAAGCCACATGAAGAACGGCCGCCAGGCGCGGTGATCAAGGTGGTCGGAATCGGCGGTGGTGGCGGCAACGCTATCAACCGCATGATTGGTGCCGGAGTTTGCGGCGTGGAGTTCATCGCCTGCAACACCGATCACCAAGCGCTTGCTGCAAATCGAGCACAGATCAAGATTCAGATCGGCTCGAAGTTGACGCGCGGTCTGGGCGCGGGCGCCAAGCCAGAGATCGGCCGAGAAGCGGCCTTGGAGGACACCGAAGGGCTGATCGAAGCGCTCTCGGGTGCCGATATGGTGTTCGTGACCACCGGACTGGGTGGAGGCACGGGCACGGGTGCAAGCCCGGTCGTTGCTAGTCTTGCCGCTGATTTGGGCGCGTTGGTCGTAGCAGTCGTCACCAAGCCTTTCGGATTCGAAGGGCGCAGGCGGCGAGATCAAGCCGAGATCGGACTCGCGGAGTTGAAGAAGGCCGTCGACACCGTGATCACGATTCCGAACGACAAGTTGCTGCACACGGTCGATCGCAGCACGGGCATGTTGCAGGCGTTCAATCTGGCAGACGACGTGCTGCGACAAGCGGTTCAAGGGATCAGCGACCTGATCCTCACCACTGGCGAAATCAATCGCGACTTCGCAGACGTGCGTACGGTGATGAAGGGCATGGGTATGGCGTTGATGGGAACAGGCATCGCGGAGGGTGAGAACCGCGCGGTCTCTGCTGCACAGCAAGCGATCAGCTCACCGCTGCTCGAAGATATTTCGATCCAAGGCGCCAAGGGTGTGATCATCAACATCACGGGCGGCGACGATCTGGCATTGCACGAAGTGAACGATGCGGCGTCGATCATTCACGATGCCGCCGATCCCGACGCCACCATTCTGTTCGGATACGTAACCCGGCCGGAGATGACCGGGAAGGTCAAGGTGACTGTCATCGCGACCGGGTTCGAAACGTCCGCGAGCAAGAGCCCCAACATGTCGGTCGCGACGCCCGCGATGCAGTCGATCTATCCGCTACGAGGCAGTGAATTGCCGATCGAGTCGACGCAGTACTCGACCGCCGCATCGGCGCAACCGCCATCGCCAATCGTCGTGCCACAGCGCACGCAGCCCTCGATCTTCGAAGATCTGGGTGCACTCGTGGACGACGGGATGCCGGCACACTTGGATGCGATCGATCGTAACGACTATGAAATCCCGGCGTTCATGCGCCGGCAGATGGACTGACGCTCCGCAGGGAGCACAACCCCGTCCCGAAACGGCTCTGCGTCGCTCCCCGCGGCGCAGGGTTTCTACGGGGGGGGAGGGCCGACGGGTGAAAGCGTTGAACGCGTACCACCAACCCACCTTCCTTGGCGTTTGTCGCGCCGCCCCGGCGTGCGTTCCCCCGCACGCCTACCAACCCACTTCCCAAACACCCTCTCTCTCCCCCCTCAATTCCTTTCTTCTTCCCCTTTAGTCAAAGGGCGGCCGCAAGGCCGCCCGTTTTTTCAACGCAGCCGACTTCTTGGTCAATGCGACGGCTGATGCGGTTCCTCGGGCCTGGGCACCGCAGCATCATCGGCGGGCTGGGTCGCATCTTGCACACTGCTGTCCCCGACCGAATCGCCCTCATGAAACGCTCCGCCCGGCCGGAATGGATCGAGCACGACGATCGCGATTCGTCGATTGCGCGGGTCATCCAGGTTCTGCGGGAACTTCGGACGCGTCGATCCGTATCCACGCACTTCGGCGATGTTCTCGTGCGAAAGTCCAGCCATTTCTAGCTGACGACGCGCCGCATTGGCCCGGTCGGTCGACAACTCCCAGTTGCTGTAACCGTCGGCCGCTTGGAAGTGCTTGCCGTCGGTGTGGCCCTCGATCGCGACGTCCAATCCCAGTGGCGCCAAGATCTCGCCGATCTTGCTGACCACCTGCTGGCCGTGAGTGAGCAGTCGAGCGCTGCCGCTTTCGAAAAAACCGCTGTCGGCTTCTTCGGTCAGCGTGATGCGCAGCCCTTCGTCGGTCATCTCGACCTCGATCTGCTGCATCAGTTCACGCAACGTCGTGATCTTCACCAATGAGTCGAGAATCTCCTGACCGGCCTTTTGGATCTTGGCTCGCGAGGCTTGAGGATCCGGCGAGACGAGTCGCTGCCCGACGGACATCGGCTGGTCCGATCGCGCCAAGCTCTGCCCGCCTTCCAAGATTCCCGATCCGGATCGAGTCGAGAAGCTCACCGGATCTGCAAAGTAACCGGCAACACTCTGCTTGACATCGTCGCTCTGACCGACAAGCCACAGCACGAGAAAGAAGGCCATCATCGCCGTCACGAAGTCGGCGTACGCGATCTTCCACGCGCCGCCATGATGGCCACCATGATGGCCGCCCCTCTTCTTGACGATGATGATCGGGCGCTTGCCTTCCTTGGTGTGATCGGCCACGGCGGCTTCCGACTAACTCTTGGTGCCGGAGCGGGCGGCACGGCAGGCCTGTTCGAGTTCGCTGAAACCGGGGCGAACTTCACTGGCGATCGAACGGCGCGCGAACTCGACCGCAATCGCCGGGACGCATCCCTTGTGAAACGCGAGCAACACCTGCTTGATCGCCAGATAGTAACGCGCTTCCGCTTCCACTCTGTTGGTCAGATTCGCGGCAAGCGGCTGCATAAACCCGTACGACATCAGAATTCCGATAAACGTTCCAATCAGCGCCGCTCCCACGTGATGTCCGATTTCCTCAGGCGGCCCGTCGATATGCCCCATCGTGATCACGATGCCGAGCACAGCAGCCACGATGCCCAACCCCGGCATCGCGTCACCAACCGTCGAGAGAATCTTGGATGGGATGGAGGCTTCGGCATGATGCGAATCCAAATCGGCATCGAGCATGGCATCCAGGTCATGCGCCTCGACGCCAGCGTCGGAAATCATCAATCGCAGGGTGTCGGCCATGAAGTGCACCGCGTGGTGGTTCTTGGTGAAACCGGAGTACTTGCTGATGACTGGACTTTTCTCAGGGTGCTCGACGTGGCTCTCCAGCGCCACCAACCCGTCACGTCGTGCGATGTTGAGGATCTCGTAGAGCATCACCAAGAGATCGATGTACTCCTTTTTACCTGGGCCGGACTTCACCATCCCGGTCAACTGGCTGATCATGTCCTTGAGCGCTTTGGGTGAGTAGCCGATCAACATCGTTCCCAACGCGGCACCGCCGATGACCACGAACTCGCTGGGTTGATTGAGCACGAGCAGGTTGCCGCCGGCCATCAAGAAGCCACCGACGACCGCCCCAATTACGATCAATAGTCCGACGATCGGCAGCACGAGCAAAACCCTCCGCAGCGCGGGAATCTCTCCGGGCGGTGTATCGGCCCGAACAGATCCAACCTGAAGTCCAAGCGGGCCGGGTCGCATCGGATTCAACCTGGCCCCTGGGCCGCCGAGCCTCTGAAGGCGACCGCTCGTCGGCGGTCGTTGGGGCCCGACGCGGTCGCGTGGTACCTAAGCCGTGCCGTTCCTGTCGGGGAAGAAGACGTTATATCCAAGGCCGAGGAGGCCCAATGCGCCGTTTCGTGACAGCCGCCGTTACTGCCCCGCTGGCGGGGTTCGTTCTGATTTCTACAGGCTGCGGCCTCGCCAGCTTGGCTCTGAACCATGTGAATGGGTCGGGGAAGGTCGTAGAAGAAACGCGAACCCTGGCCTCGTTCTCCAAGATCGAAAGCGCGGGGTCGACGGACGTGGTGGTGACGATCGGCTCGCCTCAGCGAGTCGTGGTCAAGGCCGACGACAACATCCTGCCCCTGATCACCACGTC
>CAZAHQ010000277.1:0-5627 GCA_964484415.1 uncultured Acidobacteriota bacterium
CGGTTGTAGGAAAGTGTGCTGGCGCACTCTCACCCTGAACGTCTCACGTTTACTGCACGTAACCAAGACTCCGGAGTCGCTCAAGGTCCTCTTCGGTCAGAGCTTCTTCGCTGGCGCCAAGCGTCTTGGCAACCTGCGCGGCCGCCGCTGCGTGCGCGTCATAGAGCGCGCGCAGCCGCGCGAGATCGGCCTTGCGATTCGCGGTAAGGTCGCGTTGCTCGCCTGGATCGATGGCCAGATCGAATAGCCACTCGTGTCGTCCGCTGGCTGTGTTGCGCCGGATGTACTTCAGCGTTCCGTCCCAACAGGCGGCGAGCGCTTCTGACCCGCGGCCAATCGCCTCGGCGAAAACCGGTCGTCCTGTGCCGCCTCCTTGCCACATCGGACGCAGCGACCGTCCCGAACCGTGCGTTGCCGAGAGGCCCGCCAAGTCGAGAATCGTGGCCGGGACATCGACCAGGCCAACCGTGGTATCGATCACGCGTCCGGCGGGGACGAGACCGGGTGCGTGCACGATCAGCGGCACGTGCGTCGCTTCTTCGTAGAGCGTGTCGCCGTGATCGAATCCGCCGCGTTCGAACAGCTCCTCACCATGATCGGAGGTGATCACGATGATCGTGTTTTGCAGCACCCCTTTGCGCTCGAGCAAGCCGATCACGGCGTCGATCATCGTATCGGCCCATGCGATTTGACCATCGTAGAGGGCGCTGAACGCGACTCGATCGCTAGGCGCGGTTGGGAAGACCGCGTTGTGCAGCCGTCGATAGTCGGACACCGGCACACGCGCCGACGGCCATGAGAAGCCGATCTGCTCGGGGTCGGCATAGCGAGTTCGGAACGCCTTCGGCGCGTGATACGGCTGATGCGTCGCGTAGGTGTGGAGAAACAGCATCCACTGCCCGCGCGTCGCAAACTCTTCGAGGTCGGACAACACAGCGAAGCGCGTGGCCGGCAAGCCGAATGCGTTGGCGTTGCGATAGTAGCGATACCCTTGATCGAAGCCGAAACGGCCGGTGACCCACGCATTCTCGGTGACGGCTGCGGTGCGATAGCCGGCTTGGGCCAACGCCTCGGCCAGCATCAACTCGCGACCCGAGCCGCGAATCGCAACCTTCTCACCAGGGTTGACATAACCGCGTGTCTTGTCCGGCGACGGATTGATTCCGTGCGCCGCCGGTGTGAGTCCGGTCATCATCGAGTAGTGAGCCGGTAGCGTCCAATTGCTGGCCGACTCGAGCCGAGAGAAGCGCGTCCCCTCTGCCGCAAGTCGATCGATCGCAGGCGACACACCGCTGCGTCCGCCATAGCAGCCGAGCTTGTCGGCGCGCAGCGTGTCGAGCGAGATCAGCAACACATTCGGACGCGTGCTCGTGGCCGCGCTTTGAGCTGGTGATACAGCGCCCGGTTCGCTGAACGCAGCCCCCGCTGCCGGCGCTCGACGCAACAATCGTCCGAGGCGCGAGCCCGGAAGCACTTCGAAACGTACGCGCGTGCGCGCCCCCGCTGCACCGGCCGGCAACTCCACCAGGTGTGGAAACCACGGAGCGGTCAGGCCCGGCGCCGCGCGATACAACCCTGCGAGCAATGTCTGACCCTTGCCGGGACCGTCGACGATCGTGACGCTGAAGACCACGTCGTCACCTGCGGGAACTCGGCACGCAAACTCGACACCGGAGCCGGCGGAGAACTCGCGCTCGAACGAGGTGGACGCCACCGCCGGCCGCCACTCCAGGTTCTGGCTGCGATCAAGGCCGCGCCGTTCGTCATACACCGGATCGATGAACGCGTTTTGCTGGATCAGTCTGGACTCGTACACGTCTCGGAACTGATCGCGCGCGCTCGCTTCGGCAGCACGATCGCCAAGCCGCTGCGCCGCGCCCATCGCGTGATAGCTGGCCTCGACCAGCCCGGGGTTGATGCGCAGTGCCGCGTTGAAACTTTCCAGTGCCGCCGGCAATTCGCCGCTGCGAAGCAGCAACAGCCCAAGTCGATAGCGCGCCATCGCTGCCACCGGATGCGGCGCTGCACCGGGCGTCACCGGCGTTGCGGCAACCGCACGTTCCAGCAGCGGCCGTGCCGCTGCGATGTTGCCCTGCAACAACTCGGCGTAACCATGAAACTCCAACACGGCAGGATCGGTTTGCGGGAGCGTGCGAATCAACGCCAAGCTCTCCGCTTCGCGATCCAACAATGTCAGCAGCTTGGCCTGCTCGATTCCGAGTTCGAGTTGATCGGGAAACCGCCGCCGCCCTTCTTCTGCCAGCTCCAAACCTTCACTCAAGGCATCCCGCGCGACGCTGGCACGAACTGCGGCAAGAAATTCCGCCGATGTCGAGGGTGCTGGCGCGCCAGGGGGTGCGGGCGTCGGTTTGGGCGACTCCGGGGAACAAGCGCAAACAGCGATCAAGAGACAGGCGCCACACAGCGCGCGGGACAACCACATCGATCGGCTCCTCGGGTTCGAGCGGTGCTCGAAACGGTCCCCGAGGCTACGCGAAAGCGAGCAGACCGTCCATCATTCGCGGGCCGCGACATCAGTCATTGGCGACTCGATCGCGGCGGCATGCCGCGGCGAGCCTGCCCGGCCAGGCCACGCAACATAAGCACGGGCAGAGCGCCCGAATCGACGCTCTGCCCGAGTGACTGCTGCTAAAACAACGATTACGGCTTGGTCTTGTGCGTGGCACTCGCGACACTACGCATCCAACCGCTATCGACGGTGCGGACCGTTGCGTAGTACGTCCCCTTGGGAAGCTTCACGAATCGCGACTCACCCGATCCGTGCAAGCCTGAGCCGGCCTGATGCACCCAACTCAAGATCTGCGAGCCGCCGTTGGTTGTGCCGACTCGTAGTTCATAAGTGAAGCCGACTTCAGGCGTCTGATCGGTGTTGACGCCGGGGCTGCTCCACGTGAAGTTGTAGCCGCCGCGCACGGCGTCATAGGTTGACGTGAGGTTGATCGGCGCTGCCGGTGCGGTGTTTCTCTTGATGTAGTTGCCGATCTGGTTGAAATACTGGGCCAAGTACAGGTCACCGCTGTCAAAGCCCTTCTGATAGATGTCAAGATCGCCGTCTGCATCGAAGTCTCCCCACGCGGAATCGGTAGCCTGCAAGGCGACCATTCCGGGAGGGATCGGTTCCATCGCCAGTCCCACGGTGCTGTTGTTACGGCGATACCAGCTCCCGTTGTCATTGAGTTCGGTTTGACCCATGGCCACCACTTCGGCCGATGCGTCCGCTTCGAGGTCGACGATGTAACCGTCACCCCGGGCAATTTGCTGCGCGGGATCTGTCGCAGATCCGGAGACCGTCCAGGTGGCACCGGAGCGCACCAGAAGCTTGGTGATGCGAGTGTTGCTGCCATCGTCGAGCATCACGAAGATGTCTTGCTGCCCATCGGCGTTCGAGTCACTGAGATCGACGTTGGGATCGGAGATCGTGATGTACGTCTCGACAGTCTCGCGTGTGAAGGTTCCTGCAGCATTCCTGAAGATGTACAGGCCTGCCGCGTTGGCGGCATCGCGCCCCAGCGCCACCAGGTCGATGTCGCCGTCGCCGTCGATGTCGCCCGTTTCCCAATCACCGGCAACCGGCGTGAGACCTGCGATCGTGATGACCGGGAATCCGGCAATGCAGCGGAAGAAGCGCGTCACCGGCGCTCCACCCGCGTCGTTACCGAAGACCATGATGATCGGCCTGCCGTCGTCATAGACCGGTGCGACGCGGAGTTTCTTGTTTCGGACATCGCCCAGCGCGATCGTCCAGCCGGGGTTGACCATCGCCCCTGTTCCATTGTTGTCGAGGAACTCGACCAGCATCGTTCCACCAACCATGAAACGGCTGGCGGTCAGAATATCGAGATCTCCATCACGGTCGTAGTCGGCAGCATAAAGATCATCGGCTGCATTCCAAGCGAACGTCTGCATGACGACCGTGGCGCTCTGGAACACCTGCAGATCGCCACCCATACCGTTCTGCTTGTCCACCACAATCTCATCCGATCCGATGTTGTCGAGGTTGGCGCTGATGACACGTGCATCGTCCAGGTCAGGCAACGACTGGAGTCCCGTGAATGGGGTGACGACCCGCACTGGGATCTTGTGGATCCCGTTGTTACGGGCGCGATCGGTGGCCGTGACAACGATGTAGCCGTCGGTGGCAGGGACACCAGTGACGTACCAGGTGTAGCTGCCGGTCGCAGGGCGATACTGCGCGATGTAACTGCGGAAGCCACTGTAACGATCCTCGAACTCGAGCGTGACGTACGACACGCCGGAGAGCGCGTCGGCACTCGACCAAGAGATCTCCGTGGTGTAGCCGATTACCAAAACCTTGTCATTAGGCGGCTGAAACGAACCGACAAAATAAGGATTCACGGTGTCGATACGAAACGGCCCAACGTGGGCGCTGGAGGTGCCGGCGTGGCCCGCCATGTCTTTGGTGTTGACATGGATGTACTGCCACTCGCCGTCCCCAAGCTGAACACTGAACTGGTTCACGTCGAGCTTCGAGCGGAACGCCTCGGGACCCGCAAGGTCGGCCTCCGTCGTCGAAAGAGTGTCGTGCGAAGCGAAGTAGATGTAGCTGCCGCTGACATCGTCGGTTCCTCGTGTCGTGGTCAGGTCGACCGTCGAGTCGTTGCTCCATGCGGTGGTCGAGTGGCTGGTGTTGACGAGTGTGATTGGGCCCGGCGCGCCCGTATCGGCGGCAACACCGGTTGCGACGCCGTTGTATGCGTAGGCGGCAAACAGATCGGGAACCAACCCCGGATGAAGGTCTCGGTAGTTCGTCCAGAAGTCATCCAGCCCAACCGGGTGTGAGTATGAGTCCAACCCCTTGCAGGGATTGTGCCCGGACACGCTTCGCGACATTACTTCGACCACATCCTGTTCGGTGAGGTCGGCGATCTCGTCGACGCCGGTAGAGTTCGACGCGTCTTGCACCGAGTCGACCAGATCCCACAGCACGTTGGAGACCACGCTCTCAACCGCTTTCGGCTCGGACCATGTGGGGCTCGAGCAGAGATTGGTTTCGATCTCGAACTCAGGGGTACAACTCGACGTTCCTCGACAAAGAACCGCCTGCTGCCCGGAGTAGCCGCCATACGCGTCGCCCGCGTTGGCGACTGCAAACCACTCCGCGAGGCCTTCGAACCAACTCCAGCAGACGTTCGGAGCGCTGCTGAGTGTCTCGGTCATCATCGCGCAACTGGAGTGCTGCAGATACGAAGGGACCAATCCGAGCGAACCGATCTTGTCTTCGATGAAGTGACCGTATTCGTGCCAGAGTGTGGTCGCATCCTCGTTGTTGAGGTAGATCGTGTCCGCTAACGCGAGCGTGTAGGCGGTCCCGCCCAGGCCGCCGAGTCCCATCCGAACATGCACAGGGTCGTTGGGGAAGTCGCCTGAATACAACTGCTCGATTTGATCGTAGGACCACTGCCCGACGGATGTGGCGTAGAACGCGCGGGATGCGTAGTTGGTCGTTTGTCCGAACAGGGTCAGGAATGTATCGGTGTTGTCATCGGTGACAGTGATGATTCCGACGTCGCAGGTCGAACCTGCGGTACACGTGCTGTAGTCGACGACAATGTCACGCTTTGTTTTGATGAAGTCGTCGATCGGGA
>CAZAHQ010000278.1:0-5619 GCA_964484415.1 uncultured Acidobacteriota bacterium
CCAGCCGTGCGGATACCCGACCCAGTAAGGGCCGATCCGATTCTGAAAGCGGGCTGCGACCTTGCGCTCGATCCAAGTGAGGTAGGCTACGCAGGTCATCGCGACGCCCAGCACGGCGACCGACATCAACAGCGCAATCAACCAACTCATGCGCAGCTCCTCATCATCGGTCGACATCTCCGAGCACAGGGTCGATCGACCCCAGCGTCGTGATCACATCGGCCAGCAACAAGCCCGGCGCGATGTGCGGAATGACTTGCAGATTGCAGAACGACGGCGCGTTGATCTTGAGCCGGTACGGTTGCGCGGTGCCGTCGGCCACCAGGTAGAACCCCATTTCACCGCGTGGCGATTCGACCGCCGCGTAGATCTCACCGGGCTTGACCTTGGTCGCCGTGGGGCTCTTGATCGGCTTGCGCGAGAAGACCGGGCCGGGGGGCAAGCCGTCGAGCAACTGATGAATCAGTCGTACCGACTGCGAGATTTCATCCATGCGAACTTCGAAACGGGCCTGCGAGTCGCCGGCGGTTCGCACCGGCACGTCGAACTGGAGTTCGGGGTACGCGTCGTAGGGCATCGCCTTGCGCACGTCGAATTGGACACCCGAGCCACGCAGCGTCGGACCGGTGCAGCCCACGCCCAGCGCCAACTCGCGCGGAATCACGCCGACGCCTTGCGTGCGCGCCACGAACACCCCGCTGTGCGTTGTCATGCTGTGCAGCTCGTTCAGCACCGCGTCCATTTCGTTGGCCAGCCGATGGCAGGTCTTGGCCAATTCGGGGGTGAGGTCGTAACGCGCTCCGCCGATCATGTTGACGTTGGTGTGGAAGCGCGTGCCGGTAAGCTCTTCCATCAGGTCCATCAGCTTTTCGCGCTCGCGGAAGCAGTACATGTACAGCGTCGTACCGCCGCCCAACGCGCCGCCCAAATCAAGGCCCAGCGTACCCAACCACACCAAATGCGAGGCGATGCGTTGGAACTCGGCAACCAATGTGCGGAGCCACGCGCCGCGTCGCGCCACCTCGATGCCGGCAAGGCGTTCGACGGCAATCACGAACGCCAGTGAGTTGGCGGTGGGGCCGAGGTAATCGTTGCGCTCGAACACCGGCGCGAGTTGATCGTAGGCCAAGCTCTCGGCCAACTTCTCGACGCCGCGGTGCAGATACCCGATGCTCGGCACCGCCTTCACGACCGTTTCGCCACGCAGATGCAACGTCAGCCGCAGCACGCCGTGCGTGGATGGATGTTGCGGCCCCATGTTGAGCGCAAGTTCGCCAAACTCACGATCGACGACCTGAATCTCATCCGAAGCGCCGCGCGCGAGGTCGCTCATTCGCCTGGCTCCACGGCCGTCGCGGGTCGATAGCCCCACGGTGTGTCCATCGGGAAGTCCTTGCGCAGTGGGTGCCCCTCGTACTCATCCGGCATGAGGAGTCGGCGCGGATCGGGGTGCGATTTGAAGCTCACGCCGAACAGGTCGAGCACCTCCCGCTCGTGCCATTCGGCGCCGGCGTAGACGAACGCCAGGCTCTCGATCACCGGATGCTCGCGCGGCAGCACCACCTTGACCCACAGCTCGTCGTTGGTTTGCACGTTGCGCACTCCGTGCAGAACTTCGATCGTCTCGGCGCGATCGACGGCGGTGCCCGAGATGTAGTAGCGATAACCGTGCGCATCGCGCAAGGCACGCGCCGCCTCGAGCAGTTGTTCGGCGCCGAGTTGCACGCCCAACACGAACGGCTCTGCGGCGAACCTGACGCGCAGCATCTCGATAATGTCAGCGGCCGGCATCGGACCCGTCCATGATCTTGCGCTGCAAGGCGAAGATCCCTTCCATCAGCGCTTCGGGGGTAGGGGGGCAGCCCGGCACGTAGATGTCGACCGGGATCACATGATCGATACCGGGAACGACCGAGTAGACATGCCGGTAGTGATCGCCCGAGTTGGCGCAGCTTCCCATCGAAATGACCCACTTGGGATGCGCCATCTGGTCGTAAAGCCTGCGAATGCGCGGCGCCATCTTGATCGTGACGGTGCCGGCGATGATCATCACGTCGGCTTGACGCGGCGTGGGCCGCAGGATCACGCCGAAGCGATCGAGATCGAAGCGGCCAGCGAAGGTCGCCATCATTTCGATCGCGCAACAGGCCAGTCCGAAGGTGAGCGGCCACAGGCTCGACTTCTGAGCCCAATGAAACAGCACCTCCGACTTCAACACAGCCACGCCGCCGCCCGGGAAGCGCACCACCTCTTCGGAAATTTGCTCGAGGCTGGTGCCGGACTTGGCGACGCCTTCTGCGTGGAGCGAGGGGAGACGGCCGTCACTCATAAGTACCACTCCCGATGATCAGCGCGTCCACGTCAAATCCCCTTTGCGCCACGCGTACGCCCAACCCAAAAGCAGCACGCCGAGAAACACCACCATCGCCCAGAACGCCAACATGCCGACCTGCCGCAGGCTCTGCACCCAGACGAATAGAAACGCCAGCTCGGCATCGAACAGGATGAAGAGCAGTGCCAGCAGATAGAAACCGACCGGAGTCTTGCGCCACGCCGGTCCAAATGGAACCTCGCCGCATTCGTAGGTTTCGTGTTTTTCATGGCGGCTGAGCTTGGTTCGATATCTCAGCAACATCGCGGCCGCGATCAACCCACCGCCCAGCGCGAGGCAGATGAGCGCATGTACCGCGAGTCCAATGTACGGATCAGGCTTGATCATGCCGTTTCTCGCCGCGCCTTCCGCGAGCTGCGCGCAGAGCTCCGGGTTGCCCCGGGTTGAGGGGGGGAATCTAGCAGAAACGTCCTGCTGGCGACTACGCCAAGGCCTGACGTCCGTCAAATGTTGATTGCGCGAGTTCTGTTCCGTGACATGGAATTGTGCTGATGACCGGCTCGGGAGCCGCGCCTCGTTGACCCGGCGCAAGCGCTGAATGGACCTGGGACAATCGATTGGCCCGCGGCGCACGGCATGCTCTCGTTCGAGTTCCCACAGGAACTCATCACGTGCCGTCGACTGGCTCTACCGGAGGTCTTCGATGAACCCGCTGCTCGCCAAACTCGCCTCACTCAAGCTCGCCGTGATCCTCTTGATCTTGTCGCTCTTCGCGTTGGCGGCGGCAACGATCGTGGAATCGGCGGCAGGTACCGAAACCGCTGGCAGAACCGTCTACTACGCCCTGTGGTTCCAACTGCTGATGGGGCTGTTTACCGCCAACATCGTGGCGTCGATTGCCACGCTGTATCCGTGGGGTAAGCGTCGGCTCGGCTTCTTGATGACGCACGGGGCGCTGGTCTTAATCGTGGTCGGTTCCACGGTCACCTATTTGGCCAAGACCGAAGGGCAACTCGCACTCTGGGAGGGGGAGAGTGCCAACCGGTTCGACCAGGTGATCGGCATCGGCCCAACCCCGGCGACGGTGCCGCACGACCTGCCGTTTACCGTGACGTTGAAAGACTTCCAGATCGACTACTACCAAGGGACGATGCGCCCCGCGATGTTTCGCAGCAAGGTCGAGGTGGTCGACCCCGGAACCAGCAAGAGTTTTCCGTTCGATATCCAGATGAACCAAGAGCTGGCGTTTCACGGTTGGCGACTCTTTCAGTCCAGTTACCAACAACAGGACGGACGTGAGATGACGGTGCTGACCGTTTCCAAAGACCCCGGCGAACCGATCGTCTTCATCGGCTACGTTCTGCTCTTGATCGGGATGTGCACGGTACTCGCAACGCGAATCAGTCAGGTCCGGGCGAGCGGCATGCCCGGGTCGGGGGTGAGCGCGCCGAAGCCGATGACAATGCGAGCGCGTGCCAGCGCCTCGGCCATGGTGTTGCTGCTCTTGGGGCTTGCCAACAGCATCGCGCACGCTGCAGAACCGGCCGACACGCTGCGCCGACTGCCGGTGCAACACGATGGGCGTGTGATGCCGCTCGATACGCTGGCCCGCGAGACGGTGCTGAACATCTCGGGGCAACGTGCTTGGCAAGGGATGGATCCGGTCGATGTGGTGCTCAAGGCTACCGCCGACCCGCAAGCCTGGGCCGATCTCCCGCTGGTCAAACTCGGGAGCGGCGATCTGGCTCGAGCCGCGGGCTGGCCGGGTCAGACCACGCATGCGTCGTTTCATCAGTTGGTGAGCAATCAGCCGGTGTTGCAGCTGATGCAAGAGGCGCGGCAACACAGCAACGAAGACAAGCCGCTGCACGGTGTCCTCAAGGACGCGCAGAAATTGGATGGCCGGTTGTCGCTGTTGCAGCAGTTGCTCGAGCGCCAACTGATTCGGCCGATTCCCGACCCAAAGAACCCCACCGATCAATGGGGCTTGGCGCCGGGGGGCGGCAGCGCGGACGAGTTGCGCGCCCTGATGGCCGGCACGCGCCCCGCTGCATGGCCCAGCGATTCGGCGATTCAGCGCGAGCTGCGCTACAACGCGATGCGGCCGACGCGGTTGGCGTGGTGGTTCTTGGGCGCGGCCTTGTTGCTGTCCGTGTTGGCCTGGAACTTGGGGAAGCGTTGGCTCGATGGCCTGGCGGTCATCGGCCTGGTATTCGGTTTCGCGATCATGACCTGGGGGATCGCCACACGATGGGCAATCGCGGGGAGGATTCCGGCCTCGAACATTTTCGAGTCGCTGCTGTTCCTCGGCTGGGGCATCGGCCTGTTTGCGCTGATCGCGTATCTGGTTCTGCGCAATCGAATCGTGGTGGTCAACGCCGCGGCGATGGCGACGATCACGATGATGCTCACCGATCTGTTGCCGATCGACGGCTTCATTCATCCGATGCCGCCGGTCTTGTCGGGGACGCCGTGGCTCGCGATTCACGTGCCGATCATCATGACCAGCTATGCGGTGTTGGCCCTGGGCGTGGTGTTCGCTCACATGCAGATCGGGTTCACGATCTTCGCGCCGAAGCGCAAAGAGTTGATCTCGAAGATGAGCGAGCTGTTGTACTTCTACACGCACGTCGGGTCGATCCTGTTGATTGCCGGGATCATCACCGGCTCGGTTTGGGCGGCCGGCTCGTGGGGCCGTTATTGGGGTTGGGATCCGAAAGAGGTCTGGTCCTTGGTCGCATTCTTGGCGTACGTCGCGATCCTGCACGCGCGCTGGGATCAGTTGCTCGGCAAGTTCGGCGTTGCGGCCTGGAGCATCGTGGCGTTTCAGACGATCTTGATGACCTACCTCGGTGTCAACTTCGTGCTTGCCATGGGGCTGCACTCGTACGGTTTCGGTGGTTCGTCCGTGGTTCAAGCGATGATCGCGGTGGCCGTGGCCGAGGCGCTGTTCATCGGCTGGGGCTGGTGGGCCGAGCGCAAGCGACCGTCCTTTGAGAGGCCGACCGCGGTGGCAGGACTGTCTCGCTGAACGACCGACGTGAGGGGGGGGCAGGGAGCGGCACGACCGGAGGCGCACAACCTGGCGTAGTGCGGTTCACGTTGGTAGATCGTTTGGGCGGGCGTCAATGGCTGGCGGAGGTGATCCACATGGCTGGGTTCAGAGTCGCCAAGTTCAAGCGGACGGTGCGCACGTATGAATGATCCTGAGGCTGGCTCTACGAGACTCGAGCGTGCTCTCTTCGCATTTGGGATGCTGGTGTCGATCTGTCTCCTCTTAGGAGCCG
>CAZAHQ010000279.1:0-5605 GCA_964484415.1 uncultured Acidobacteriota bacterium
CGTCACGCCTGTCGCGTGTTGGAACTATTGGGCCTGCATCATCGCGTGGTTTGTCTCTCGACCGGCGACATGGGGTTCGGCGCCAGCAAGACGTACGACATCGAGGTCTGGTTGCCGTCGCAGAATACCTTCCGCGAAATTTCCAGTTGCTCCAACTGCGAGGACTTCCAAGCGCGTCGATTGAACATGCGCTACCGGCCGGCCGATGGTGGCAAGCCACGCTTCGTTCACACCTTGAACGGTTCGGGATTGGCTGTCGGTCGCACGCTGATTGCGATTCTGGAGAATTTCCAGCGCGAAGACGGCAGCATCGCCATCCCGCCGGTGCTCGCGCCTTACATGCAGTCGCGGTTATGACCGAAGGCAGCGTCGCTTGAATCGACCTGTATTGCTCTCCGTCGACAGCTTGACCAAGACGTTCGGCGCCTCGCCCCTGTTCGAAGGGCTCTCGTTTTCCGTGCGCGACGGTGACCGTATCGGCCTGGTCGGTCCCAACGGCGCAGGGAAGTCGACACTCCTGAAGATCCTGGCGGAGAGCGAAACTCCCGACCGCGGCACGATGACGCGGCGTCGCGGACTGCGCCTGGGTTACGTTCCGCAAGCGCCGGTGTTCGATGACAGCTACACCGTTGAGCAGGTCTTGGAGGATGCCGCCTCCAACGAACACGATCCGGCCGAGCGTGCGCGCCGCGTGGCGGTCACGTTGGGCCGCGCCGGCTTCTACGATCCGTATGAACCGGTCGGCCCGCTTTCGGGTGGTTGGCGCAAGCGATTGGCGATCGCGCGCGAGTTGGTCACCAACCCCGATCTCTTGCTGCTGGACGAACCAACCAATCACCTCGACCTGGAAGGGATTCTTTGGTTGGAGCAGTTGCTCGGTCAGAACGGCCCTGCCTTCGTGGTGATCTCGCACGATCGGTACTTTCTCGAAAACGTCACCACCCGCACCATCGAGCTCGATCGACGACATGCCGCGGGCCTGTTCGAATGTACCGGAAGGTTCAGCGACTTTCTCGAGCAACGCGACCTCGCGTTGGCCGGGCAAGCGTCGTATCAGGCATCGCTGGCCAATCGAGTGCGGCGCGAGATCGAGTGGCTGCGTCGCGGCCCCAAAGCGCGCACCACCAAGGCCGAGGCGCGCATCAAACAGGCGGAACGTTGGATCGACGAGTTGGGTGATCTCAACTCCCGCAGCGGCGCCGCCACCCGTGTCGAGATCGATTTCAACGCCTCGGATCGGCGCAGCAAACGATTGATGGTGGTGCATGGCCTCAGCAAGAGTTTCGGCGACAAGCACGTGATTCAAAATCTCGACATGACCTTGACGCCCGGTCGCCGGTTGGGATTGATGGGGACCAACGGCAGCGGAAAGTCGACACTGCTCAAGTTGTTGGCGCAGGAACTCGAGCCGGATGCCGGAACCATCGAGCGTGCCGAGAATCTGAAGGTCGTCTACTTCGAGCAGACGCGTGAGACGCTCGACACCAGCCTGAGTTTGCGACGTGCGCTCGCGCCCGACGCCGACTTGATCGTGCATCGTGACCGGCCGTTGCATGTCGCCGCCTGGGCCGCCCGCTTTCTGTTCCGCGCCGAGCAGTTGGACACGCCGGTGCACCGCCTTTCGGGTGGAGAGCGCGCGCGAATCCTGATTGCGCGCTTGATGCTGCGGCCTGCCGACGTGCTGATCCTCGACGAACCGACCAACGATCTGGATCTGTCGACGCTCGAAGTGTTGGAGGAGAGCCTCTCGGAATTCACCGGTGCACTGGTGCTGGTGACGCACGATCGATTCTTGCTACAGAGCGTGACCGACCAGTTGCTGTACCTGGATGGCGAAGGGGGCGCGACGTACTTCGCCGACTACTCGCAATACGAAACGTTCAAGAACGCGCCGCGCGCGCCTGCGGCTGCCGCGCCCAAGCCGAGTGCAGCCAAGACACCCAGCCCCAGCGCCAAACGGCTGTCATATAAAGAACAGCGCGAGTGGGAGGGGATCGAGGCGCAGATCTTGGTCGCCGACGAGGCGTTGAGCGCGGCACAGGCGGCGGCCGACGATCCGTCGATCGCCTCCAAGCCGACGCTGTTGCAAGAACGATTTGCCGCGCTCGAGGCGGCCAAGAGCGCGGTCGATCGGTTGTACGCGCGCTGGGCCGAGTTGGAAGCCAAACGGCATTAGCGCTTTCGGCGGCAGATCGTAATGCTCAACCCACGACGTTGAGGTTCTTCCCCACGCCATCGAGCATCGCCACCAAACTCGCCGCCGTCGTTTCGGCCGAGTCGAGCGTCTTCTTCAGCACCGCGGTCCCGTACCTCGTGGCGTCTGCCGCGTCTCTCGCCGCCAGCGCCTGACTGACCGCGGCTCCTACACTCACACCGTCGACACCCATGCTCGTCTCTCCTCAGACCGCCGCAGGAGCGGCTACCAAACGCAGCGCCAAGCCAGCGATGGCGGCGCACAACCCAACCCACTCGATATCCTCATTGTCCAAATCGCGCGCGTTGCGCGCGACGTAGATCAACAGCAACGCATTCGCGTCCCGTTTGCTTCGAACCGGCATCGCCAGCACGCCGCGGAGCCCTTCGACGGCCGGATAGTCGGCGCCAAACAGCAGCTCGCCACGAATGTCGGTGCAGTTCAGCGGCTGGCCTCGTTCCAATAACGTCGTGGCCACCGAGCCGATGCTCGGCGTGACGATCTCATTCAGTGGATCTCGCTCGCGACCGCTGACGGCGATCTCATGGAGCGGCTGTCCGGTGCCTTTCCAGGTGAGCGCCGCCCCCTGCTTGAAATCCAAACCCGAAAGCGCCGCGGCCAACGCCATCCGCAAGATCCCTGCGGTATCGGGCGAGAGCGAGGCGACCTGCACCAAGCGCAAGAGCGCGGTGCGCTCTCGCTTGAGTCGCGCCTGAGACTCTTCGCCCGAAACGGAGCGGGTCAACTGCTCGGACATATCGAGGCTGGCCTGCACCGCCTCAAAGAGCAGGTCATCCAACTCCAGTACATCTTTGCCGGTCTTGTCGCGGGCTGCGTGAGTACGGCTGGCGTTCAGCGGTGCGTTGACGTGCGCGACAGGGCGAGCGCTCGAGTTGGAACTGGTCTTGGCTCGGGAACAGATATCGGCAAATAGCGCACCGACCTTCTGGCGGATCCCAGCCACCGGCGCCGAGACCCCTTGGAGCGCGCCCTTGGCGGCAACCGCTTCGATCGTGCGCAACACGGTCTCTTGGAACGTCTCGAGAACACCGGTCCCAACGGTGGCTACCGCTTCGATCGCGATGCAGTCCTGCGGTCGGAAGTTGATCTCTCGATTGAGATCCACCGCCGACATGAGCCCCGGCATATCGCGCTTGTTCCACTGAAATACCAGCGGGATGGTGTTCGGGTCGAGGCCATTCATCCGCAGGTTGCTCTTGAGGTACTTGATCATCTGCAGATTGGCTTCGAGTTGCGAGGCTTGGGAGTCGGCCACGAAGACAATCGCGTCGGCGCCCGACAGCACCTGACGCCGTGTGATGTCGTACTGAACCTGGCCCGGCACGGTGTAGACCTTGAGCCTTACATCCATGCCGTACAGCCGGCCCAGGTCGAACGGCATCAGGTCGAAGAACAGGGTCCGGTCCCCTTCGGTCTTCAACGAGACCAAAGCCTGCTTGCCGTCAGGGTCGGTGAGACGATGCAATGTCTCCAAGTTCGTCGTCTTTCCGGACAAACCCGGACCGTAGTAGACGATCTTGAGAAACAAAGCCTTGTCGGCGGTAGAGAATTGCATCCGCGGCCTCACCTGTGTCGTTTCGCCACACGACTAGGGAAGGCTTATCGGACGGAACAGGCTCCACTTGATGATTGAAGACGATAGCAGACAAACACGGCCAACTTGACCCATCGAGTCGGCCATCACAAAACAGCTCAGCGCGAGGACCGCTCTGTGGTGACCTTCAAGGACTACTACTCAATACTCGGGGTGCCGCGTGACGCTTCCGAGGCCGAAATCAAGAAGGCCTATCGACGAAAGGCCAAGCAGTTGCATCCGGATGTCAACAAGACGCCGGATGCGGGCGCCAAGTTCAGCGAGTTGAACGAGGCGAATGAGGTGCTGAGCGATCCTCAGAAGCGTCGCCGCTACGACCAACTCGGGGCCAACTGGAAAGAGGGGACCGAGTTCCATCCGCCACCCGGTTCTGGATTTCACTTCGAAGGAAACCTCGAGGATCTGTTCGGACGCAGCGGTCGCTCGGGCACAGGAGGAACCGGGTTTTCCGAGTTCTTCGAATCGCTCTTTGGCGATCTTGGGATGGGCGGACATCGGCAAACCGGCGGGCAGCGTCGGCGCGGACGCGGTGCAGCGCATGGACCGACTCGCGGCGCAGACCTCAGCGCCGAAGCGCAGTTCTCGTTGCTCGATCTGCTTCAACCGGGGCAGCGCAAGATCACGCTCGGTGTGCCCAACAGGGATGGCGGTGTCGAGTCACGCACCGTGACGGTCAACATTCCGAAAGGGGTCGGCGCGGGACAGCGTCTGCGATTGCCCGGACTCGGTGCGCCCGGGAGCGGTGGGGGCGAGCCCGGCGATTTGTATCTGACGGTGCAGCTCAAACCGGAAATGGGAATGCGCGTGGAACGGGACGATGTGGTGGTCGAACTCGATGTGCCGGCACCGCTGGCGGTCATCGGCGGTGTCGTCAGGCCCGCCACACCCGAAGGCCCTGTTGCGCTGCGTGTGCCGGCCGGAACTCAAGCAGGAACGACGTTGCGGGTGCGCGGCCGAGGTTTGTGGCGGCGCGATGGGGATCGAGGTGACTTGTTGGTTCGCGTGAGGCTCACCGTTCCGGCCAAGCCGACCGAACGCGAACACCAGCTCTACGAAGAACTCATGAAGCTCGCGACCGACGAGGAGCGAGGAGGTGCGGTGTGACGTTCGACAACTTCACCGAGAAAGCGATTGCGGCGCTGACCGAGGCACAAAAAGAGGCGCTCAAGCGACATCATCAGCAGGTCGACGATCTGCATCTGTTGGCGGCGTTGGTCGGCCAAGAGAACGGGTTCATCGCCCCGCTGTTGCAGCATGCGGGCCTGGCACCGGCGAGTGTGACGCCGCGCCTCGAAGAAGCGTTGGCGCGAATTCCATCGGTGACTGGGAGCGGAGCGGCCACGCAGCAGGTTGGGCTGTCGAGCCGTGCGCAGCGCAGTTTGATCGCCGCCGAAGACGAAGCCAAGGCGCTGGGGGACGAGTTCGTCAGCGTCGAGCACCTATTGCTGGGAATGCAGAAAACCGCGAGCGACGCATGGGTGCTGCTGGCCGGTTTGGGGTTGAGTCGTGAAACGCTGCTGGCCACGCTGAAAGAGCTGCGCGGTGGGCAGAGGATCACCTCGCGCACACCCGAAGCGACATTCCAGTCGCTTCAGAAGTACGGCCGCGATCTCACCGAAATGGCGCGGCGCGGCAAGCTCGATCCGGTGATCGGTCGCGACGAAGAGATTCGCCGCGTGATCGAGGTCACCTCGCGTCGCACCAAGAACAACCCGGTGCTGATCGGCGAGCCGGGCACCGGCAAGACGGCGATCGTCGAAGGGTTGGCGCGGCGGATCGCGGCCGGCGACGTGCCT
>CAZAHQ010000280.1:0-5596 GCA_964484415.1 uncultured Acidobacteriota bacterium
TCTTGGGCGGCGGTTTGGACGGCAGTCATCTCTTGGTTCCCACCGGAACGCAGGAGTACGGCCACTACGTCGATCAACGCCAACAGCTCGCCGTGCCGCTGAATCGCACCAATCCAATCGGAAGCGATGCAGGGATTCACACCGCTATGCCGAAACTGTTTCAGCGTTACGGCAGCCGCAAGGTCGCGTTCGTGCGCGGCGTCGACTTGCTCACCAGCTCGAGCTTCGATCGACTCAGCCACTTCGACAAGACCGACTACGTCATGATGGGCCGGCTGAGTCCGAGCGGAGCGCCGAGCGGCGTGTGGTCGCGTTGGGCACAGACACAGGCAGATAACCCGATGCTTTGCACCGCGGTCGAGTTTGGCTTGCCGCTGTTGCTTCAAGGCGGCAGCAAACCGCAAGCGACGGGCCTGCCCTCGTCGCTGGATGGCGCGCTCGGTACCGCCAACTCGACGGAAGAGCAAGCGTTGATCGACGCGTTATCGAATGTGAGCAGCGCCTACGGAGATCAGCCCGGACTCGAGGCGAGCGCGGCGCGCGCCAGTGCAAGCACGCCACAGTTGATCAAGACCTTCAACGCTGCCTATCCGCCCAGGGTGAACAACGAGAGCGAACTCGATCGGAACTTGCGGGTCATCGCTTCGTTGATCAACGCCAACGTTACCGGCACGCGCGTCTATGCGACCGTGCACGGCGGCTACGACACGCACGAGAATCAACTGACCGATCTCGAGGACAAACTGTTGCCACAGCTCGACGCCGGGTTGCAGACGTTCTTCGATACGCTGGCCAGTCCGCTCAATGTCGTCGTGATGATTTGGAGCGAATTCGGGCGCAGAGCCGAAGCCAACAAGACCGGTACCGATCACGGCACCGCCAACAATGTGATCCTGATCGGCGACCGCGTGACCGGCGGGTTGTATGGTGCGCAGCCATCGTTCGCCCGCCAAGCGCTCGACGAGAACGGCAACTTGGTTGGCTCGGTGCAGTTCGGATCGATCTACTCGGAGCTGATCTCCGACTTTCTCGGCGGCGATGCCGACGCGATCCTCGGCCGACACTACGACCCGGTGGGTGTGATCGGGTAACGCTGGGGTAGGCAGAGCCGAGGGCGGTAGCACTCCCAAGTGGGACTTTCGTGCGGTCGGGCCGGCGCATGATCCGGATCATTCACCTAGCACACCGTCGCTGCTATTCTCCCGGCGGCTTCCGGCTCGCGCGTCCAGATGCGCCGTCCGGAACTGGGTGGAGGGGCGAGATGCCGGTACCACGATGGTTAGGCGTAGCCGCAACGGTCGTCGCGATGATTCAGGGCGCATCGTCTGAGACTCTCGATCCTCCTGCCTGGCTCGCGGCGCTCGACAAGCCGCAAATCGATGGAGCGCTCGCTATCGCGGTGGAGGGGCAACTGCTGCGGATCGGCCCCGCGGTGTTGCGGTTGGAGAGCGGCGTCCTGGTCCCAACGCAACGAATCGGGGGAAACATCGAGGAAGCTGTGTTCGTCGGCAACGGCCGCCTTCAGTACGAGCCTCCTGACTTGATCGAGCGCGGCCAACTCGAGCTCTTCACGGGTCGAGTGAGGGTGGATGAACCGTTCGAGCACGTCGTGATCGGCGGAGCTGGGCTGAAACTCGAAGCACTGTTCGTCGCAGGAGCGAAGGTGGCACCGAGTATCGGACCGGAGGCCGAGAAACTGCTGGCTACGTGGCGAGGCAGCGCTGGACGACTCACGAAATCGACCTCCGAACGACTATTGGCAGCTCGGATAGATCCCGATCGATCCGGTGCATTCGCCTTCGCAGCGCTTGACTTGAAAGACCTGGGGAAGGTCAGGGTAGCGATCGATCCTGAAGTCGAGAGGACGCCGTTCTCGGTCTCCCACTACGAGGAGATCGAGCTGACTGAATGGGACAAACGCAACGCGCGCTATCAGAACCGAGAACAACTGCAGGCTGGACGCTTTCTCGACTGGGATCTGGATCACATCGCGATATGGGATACCTGGTCTGCTGTCGAGGTGGACGAACTCGCCAGCTCAGGACCCGCATTGTTCGCGACCGGTTACGAGATCGACGTCATGCTCGACCCCGGCGGCGAGAAGATAAGCGGCACGTCGACGATGCACGTCTCGTCAAAACGTGCGTCCCGGTGTTTTCAGATCGAGCTTCACCGAGACCTGAAGCTCATCGCATTGCGCGACGGCAATGGCATCGCGATTCCCTACCGGCTGTATCGCGGTTCGGTCTGGGCCTTTCTGCCCAGTCCGCTAGCGCCTGGCTCAACCACCACAATCAGCGCCGAGTTTGCGGGGACCTTGTTCGAGAAGACTGAACGCAAGCAGTACAGAACTTGGAACACGCTTGGTTGGCAGCCTCACCTTGTTGAGAGGGCGAACTCGCAAGCCCCCCATACGCTCAAGGTTCGCTGGTCCCCTCCCCTTGACGTTCGACTCAGCGGGCAGAAAGTCAACGAAGGCTCCGACAGTACACAGCGGTGGATCGAGCACTCCAGCGTGGTCCCATCCCTGGGGGTTTTCATGGAGGTAGGGCAGTTCGAGGATGTTTCAATCAAGCGTGGTGAGCGCACCGTTACCGTTGCGTTCAGCGCTGAAAACAAGACTTGGATGAAACCAGCCGAACGAAAGCGCTTCGTCGAGGAAGTCCACAATATCCTCGACTGGATGGAATCTCAGCTCGGCCCGCCACCAATCCGAGACATTTCGTTGATCATCGTCGATCAGGGGTATGGCCAATCGTTGCCGGGGACGATCATCATCCCCGACTACACGCTACGCACCAGTACCATCGCTTTGACCGTCGGCGCGTCCGATTGGCGGTTGTTCCTAGCGCACGAAATCGCACACCAGTGGTGGGGCAACTCAGTTGTACCCGCGTCGGATGGAGATGCTTGGTTGAGCGAAGCGATGGCCGAGTACATGAGTCAGCTCTACGGCATGCTTCACCTCAACAAGGAGCTGGGCGAGGACTTTGTTCCGGTAACGAAGTGGTGGCGCAGCGCGCTCGAACAACAGTTTGTGGCAGCTGGGCGACCGGTAGAAAGCGTCGGGCCGATCATGCTCGGATCTCGACTGAACTCCTCTCGATGTCCGGGCTGCTACGACGACATCGTCTACACCAAGGGCTCCTTGGCGTTGCAAGCACTCGGGCAGTACCTAAGAGAACCTCAGTTCCTCAAAATGCTCCGCGAGGTCACGACGAGACTCCGCGGCAAGACGCTGGATAGCGCATCGTTCCTCGCGATGATCTCGAAGATGTCTGGCGAGGACCTGGGGTGGTTTCGACAGCGCTATCTCGAAGGAACCGGCCTTCCTACGGTCTTCTACAGCTATCACGTAGACCCCGCGCCTTCTGGCGGCTGGGATGTCACGATCGACATCGAGCAGGAGTCGGACATCCTGGTGCGCTATCGGATCGAACAAACGCCGCTCGGACGCTTCGAGGTCGTCCCCTACGCCGTAAATCGCGTTCAGGAACCGACAGCGGCACCGCTCCCGATCCCTGTCCGGCTCAGTGTGGTCAACTCGGCGGAACCTCCCAAAGTGCTCGGGCCTCGCCAAGCTCGTACCTGGCGAGACGAAGCGAATTGGCGCTTGGATACACGCGCCATTCTCAGGTCAGGCCGCGGTACTGTTCGAATTCACAGTGACTTCAAGGTCGTCGAGGCCCAACTCGACCCCGAACAATGGTCGCTCGCGGAATTCGGCTGCTCCAGCTGCTATCCCAAAGGGACGCTTCGCAGTAAGGCCGCGCGCGCGATACTCGCTGGGCAACTGGATGTTGCCGAAACGCTTCTCGATCAGGCGCTGCAATCGCCGTTCGACGGTTTCCCTGAACCCAAGGACATGGGAGAGCGGATCACGCGCAAGCGCGAGACCGCGGTCGAGGACGCCGTCATCGCATTTCTGAAGGCGCGTGTCGCGTTGCTGCGCGGCGATATTCCGCGCGCCGAGCAAATCGTTCATGACGCGGAGTTGGCCACGAATGTCGATGGCACTCGGGCGGACCGGACGCGAGACGATGTCAAAGGCGGCATCGCCCTCGCGCGCGGTGAGTTCAAGAAGGCCTATCAGCTTCTTTGGAAGGTGATCACTGCCGAGGGCTACCCGGGCACTAGTGCGCTGCTCCAGATGGCAATAGCGGCACACCATGCGGGCGAGACCGCGGCTTACGAGAAGGCGATGCGCCGTGCGAAGCAACGCTTTGCCGATGTGTCCGTGCTCGAGAAGATCCACCCGCTTAGCCCCGGAAACGAGGATGCTGCCCAAGGCGCGGACTAGTCTCCTGGAAGGTAGGCGTTTCAGACAGTCCATCCAGTGAGTGCAACGCAACAAAGAAGCGGGCCGGCGTGGAGTTTCTCCCCCAAGCGCGGCCCGCGTCCGTCAGTTGCACCTGCTGTTCATCGTCAGAAGTAGAGGAACGACTCACCAGCAACGAGCACGTTGTTGGCTCGTGTTTCCAGTCCAGTCACGCCGGCCGTATCGAGCAACGATCCTTCGGCAAACAGAATCCCCTGACGCAGGGCGATGTCGGTGTTCTTGGTGACGCTCGCAGGACACAGTGGCAGCGACTCCGCGAAGAGAATCCCTTCGGCAAACAAGATCCCTTCGGCGAACAAGATCCCCGATGCGTTATACAGTTTCCCGTTGCCGAGCAGAGCGCCCTCTGCGAACAAGATCCCGGATGCGTCCATCGCACCGCTGGGCGTGAGTCGAGGGAGGGCACCGTTGGTGATCACACCGCGAGTCACCAGCGTGGTGCGTTCAGCGAAAAGAATCCCTTCAGCGAAGAGTATCCCTTCGGCGAACAGAATCCCCTTGGCCGACACGACACCTTCGGCGAACAAGATCCCTTCAGCGAAAATGATCCCGCCGGATTGCACCAGGCCGGTTTGGCCCTTGCGCTGCATCAGAACGTAACCCTTCGACCACGGGAAGGAAACGCCTGAGACGGTTGAAACCGGATTCGGCATTTCCTGAGGCGTAAGCAGCACGGTGCCCGGCGTTGCAGTAGCCAACGGTTTGTTCTTGAGCGCGACAGCGAGTCGAACAGCGCCTTCTGCGTTGACGAGTCCGGCTCCCTGATCGAAAACCGAGAAGCCCGGCAGCGTCTGCGCGCTGTACATCAGAATCGCTTTGACCTGCGACGGCTTGAGCGCTGGGTTGGCATGCAGCATCAAGGCCGCCACGCCCGAGACAACAGGCGTCGCGATCGAGGTGCCGCTCAGATAGAAGTACTTGGCGCTGGTGCTTGGCACCGGCAGGTTCAAGCTCGCGTTGCTGGCAACGATCCCATTGGTTGTAGGCGAAAGACCTGCGACGCGCGAGCCGGTTGCAATCAGGTCTGGCTTGAGCAGGTTGTCGTACGAGCCGCTCGCGCTGTCGTACGAACGGGTCGGACCGCGCGAGGAGTAGCTGGCCACCGTGTCGTTGTTGCGAGCCGCCGTTCCATTGTCATTCGCCGCACCGACCGTGATCACCCAAGGAGAATTCCCGGGCGATGTGATCGATCCGTAGGCAGGCTTGCCATCGGTCCCTTTGCCGTAGTTGCCTGCCGCAACGACCGTCACGAGGCCT
>CAZAHQ010000281.1:0-5588 GCA_964484415.1 uncultured Acidobacteriota bacterium
GTGAGCCGTCACGGCGTCCAACGCGACCTGCTGCCGATCGTCGAGGGGACCACCGTGAACACCAAACATGGAGCGGTCAGAACCGACCACGTTTTGTTCATTGCTGCGGGGGCCTTCCACGGCACGAAACCATCGGACTTGATTCCCGAGTTGCAGGGGCGTTTTCCGATTCGGGTGGAGTTGCAGCACTTGACCCGCGAGGATCTGCTTCGGATCTTGATCGAACCGGAGGCAGCGATCATTCGTCAGTACCAGGCACTGCTGGCGGTGGATGGCGTCACGTTGAGTGTGACCGATGGAGCGATCGGCGAAATCGCGACGCTGGCCGATGAACTGAATCGCAGCGTGGAAGATATCGGGGCTCGGCGGCTCTCGACGATCTTGGAGCGGCTCCTCGAGCCGCCTCTGTTCGCAGCGCCGGAGTCCGCCAGTGGCGCCGTCGTGATCGATGAATCCGAGGTCAAACGCATCTTCGGCGACGCGGTGCGGCGGCAGGACCTGGCGAGATACGCACTCTGATGCGCAGCCTGACCACAGCTTTGTTGATCGTGGCGGCGGCTGGGTGTGGACATCGTGCTGCTCTTATCCCACCGCTGCCGCACCGCCCCAACGCCCCCGCTGCGATACAACTGAGACAGCGGGGCGATCGGCTCGAGGTCAGAGCCAGCTATCGTCTGTCACTGCTCTCCGAACGTCCGTTGGCATCGCCCGTGACTGCCCTGGTGATGTTCGTTCCGGTAGCCTCGCGCGATGCCGCCTCGCCGCTGTTGGGAGAGCGCAGCGTCCGCGAATTCGAGGCGCAGGCGACATCGATCCCCATCGCGCCATTGCCCGACACGGCGCTGGGTAAGGGCGTGAGTCGTCGGGATAGTTTGGGGATCGACCAACTCGGCAAAGCCGACGCCTTTGTCATGGCAGTTGCGCTCCGCGATCGGCACCGGGTGTCGCTCCCCACGCGGCGCACGGTGTTCATCCCGGTCACGCCCCCTTTACCACCGTTGCAGCCGCCGACGATCGGGTTGGCGGAGGATGGTGTGCACCTGACTTGGGCCGCCCCGGAAGATCCGCGTATCAAACAAGTGCATGTCTACCGCTGGAAAGAGGGGGAGCAGGAGCCAACGACGCCGTGGCGACGCATCGATACCCAGACCCATCAGATGATCGACGATGAGGCGCGCTTCGGAGACCGCCTGGTCTACGCGATGGCAGCGGCGTCTGAGGGGGGAGAAGTTCCCGTGGAATCGCTGGCTGTCACCACCGCGGTGATCGACTACACAGACAAGTTTCCGCCACTGATGCCGCGAGAGCTCGATGCACTCCCCGAATCAGGACGGATTCGCCTGCTGTGGTATCCGGGTGGTTCTGCCGACGAAGCCGGAGTGAAGATCGAGCGCCAAGAGCAAGGGCAGGAGTCGATTGTGCGCATCGGCGAAGCGGCGGCGAGCGAGGCGATGTACGTCGACGCGTCGGTCACAACCAAAAGCCAATATCGCTACCGCCTGATCGCCGTCGACAAGAGTGGGAATGAGGCGACAGCGACCGCATGGTCCGAGTGGGTGACGCCGAGGCCGACACCGTGAACGGGCATTCGTTTTGGAAAATGGTCGGTGCCGGAAACGACTTCGTCGTGATCGATGCGCGCGCTGCGGCAGAACTCGATCTGGCACACCTGGCGCGAATCGTGTGCCCGCGAGCGACGTCGGTTGGTGCCGACGGGCTGATCGCGGTGCGCCAGAGCAAAGACAATTCGTTGAAGGTCGCGTTTCACAACGCCGACGGCTCGGAGGCCGCCTTCTGCGGCAACGGAGCGCGCTGTGTCGCCCGGTATGCAGTCCTGCGCGGAATAGCCACGTCGCCGCTCGTCGTGGAGTTTCCCGGGCTCACCGTGCGGGCCGTCGTTGACGCGGACGAGGTCGAGATCCAAACCGTGAGACCTGAGCAGACCGGGGTGTTGGTATTGGCGGGGCCACGATCGACGGCATTGCCTGCCCGGGAGATCCTGGCGGGCGTGCCGCATGTGATCGTCGATGAGAGTTCTGGCAAGGTCGACCTCCTCGCGATTGCTGCACGCAACAATGAGGTGCTCAAACGCGCCAACATCACCGCGGTGCGCCTCGACGAACCGGGCGTGATCCGGGTGCGTACGTTCGAGCGCGGGGTGGGTGAGACGCTCGCTTGCGGGAGCGCGGCGCTCGCCGCGGCCGCCTATTGCGAACAGCCACCTCTGGCGGGTGGAACCTATACGGTCCTTCCTCCAGCGGGGGTGCCGCTTGTGGTCCGATTGGAACCCAGCCCCGGCTCAGCGTTCCTGCGCGGTGAGGCACGTGTCGTCTACTACGGTGAGCTTGCGCGCTGATCGGAAGGGTCGCGGGCGAGGCGTGTTACATGTTCAGCTCGTTCGCACGCGAACGAGCTGGGAGCGTGGCCAGCAGCACACCCGAAAACACCACACTCGCTCCCAGGATCTCGCGACCGCTCAGGCGATCGCCGGCGAGATACGAAAACGCGGCCGCCCAAACCGGTTCGGTTGCGAACAGCACGGCAGCACGCGTTGCATTGGTTCTGGCCTGACCGTAGTTCTGCAACCACAGCGCACCGATCGTCGCGACGACGCTGAGGAACAAAACCAATCCGATCGATCGCGCGTTCAAGTCGTATCGCGAACGCTCCGCGATCGGAGCCACCACCGCGCACGCGGCACCGCAGACCGCGACCTGCAAGAACAGAATCTGAAGGTTGTCGTGGCGGCGCAGGGCCATCGCCACCATCACCAGATGCAACGCAAACAAAACAGCGCAGATCAACGTCCACAAGTCGCCCGCGCTGATGGTTCCTGTGAGCCCTGCGCCGGTCATCAGTGCGCCACCTCCGAACGTGACGAAGGCCGCAAACCACAATCGTCGTGCCGGCGGCCTGCCGATGAGCAGCCACTCACAGACAGGAGTGAAAACGACATAGAACGCCGTTAGAAAGGCCGAGCGAGAGGGGCCGATCGCGGCCAATCCGAACGTCTGCGCCGCGAACGCCAGCGCCAACACGACTCCGAGAATCAAACCCCAACGCAGCGCCGCTCGCAGTGCGCTCGGGCCCAGTTTCCACGCTGGAATCGCGACCACAGCCGCAGCGAGCAGAAAACGGACCGCCAGCAGCGTGAGCGGCGAGGCGTCCTGGAGCGCCAGTCGAACGGCTGGAAATGTGGCGCCCCAAGTGAACGCGCAGAGTAACAGCGCGAGGTCGCCCCGGACCGATGAACGAGACGGCAGAGCTAGTTCGACTGGCGTGCGGTCTCGCCGAGCACGGCCGGGTCGCCGCCAGCGAGAACCTTGACCATCGCCTCATGGAAGTAGTTGCCGGTATCCCGCACATCTTTGGCGATACGCTGCTCGTAGTAGGCGCGAGCGCGATCGACCTCGTCACCGAGTCGTGCAAGCACATCACGAGACCCGCGACCGGATTCGACCTTGTCGGAGTGGTACAGGTAGATCTCCTCCATCAAGAGCCGAGCAAAGCGTCGAGCATCCTCTACCTCGGGTGCGCCCTGAGGCTCGGCATTCGCCTGAGGTGCAGGAGACGGTGCGGCACTCGAGGAGAAAGATGCAGGGCTGGTGCTTGCCGAGGGGCCGGTCGGCGAGAACTCCCCGGAGATCGAGGCAGGCGAAGCGGACGCGGCTTGGCGTCCCGTGATCTCGTCGCGCGAGGCTGCCAGACGCGTGAGCACCTGTCGTTCGATGACCAGTCCTGCTGCCTCGCAGAGAATCTCGACGGCGTTGCGATCGACGGGCTCGCCGTCTGTGGCCGCATCGCAGTAGACCACTGCCGCGGTCTTGTCTTGGACACGGAGCGCGACGAGGACTGCCATACTGCGCGGCGCTTGACCGAACGACGGTACTGCCGGTGAACCTTCGGCGGTCACGGTCAGTGCGCGGCTACCGGCCAACAGTTGGGAGACCGTCGGGTCATCCGACGAGAGTTTGCTGCCGCGCGGTGTGCCGCTTGGAAAATCGTCTTGGAAGCCAGCTCCTTCCCAACAATCGAGTCTTCCAGCCTTGACCACAAACAACGCCGCGCGCAGATCAAGCGACGCGCAACCGGCCAGGAGTGCGCGAAGCGCATCGGTTTGACCGGCGGAGCCTCGTAGTCCCGCGACGGCCCGCGTCAGCGCGCCCGGCGTTCCGGAGGGCGGCAGATCGACATGCAATTGGGAGAGCTCTTCACGGAGGCGAGCGGCGATACGATCGCTGATGGTCTGGATCGAGTCGGTCGGAATCGTTCGAGTCGGCATCGTTTCCTCGACGGCGCTTTGGGGCCGCGTGGCAAGCAAGTCGGAAGGCGCGGCCTAGATTGTCGGCTCCCGGATGGGGTGCGGTCAACCCGAGAGGCTGTCGGCGCGAGAACAACCGTGCGCGCGAGCAGTGGTCAAGTGGGGCAAAGCGGCAAGTGAATGAGGTCAATCGGATGAAACAGGCACCAGGTTAGACTCTCCGCCGATGAAGATCGCTCGCGCCTGCCCCCGTCTGCGCCGCTGGCCGGTGCTGCTGTTCGTGATCCTCGTTCCGGCCGCCAGCCTGGTACACGGCCAATCGACGAACGACGATTGCCTCGCCTGTCACTCCGACCCGGAGTTGACGCGAGCCAAAGACAACAGCTCTGTCGCGGTCGACCCACAACATTTCAGCGATTCGGTGCACGGTGGATTCTCCTGTACGGACTGCCACTCCGACCCCGCAGCATTGGAGCCCGATCATTCGCCCGACCTACTGCCGGCCGATTGCTCGGCCTGTCATAGCGACCAGATTGCTGCCGCAGCGAACGGGGTTCACGCCGAGGCTCGGGCCGATGGGAAGGGACCGCTCGCAGCATGCAGCGACTGTCACGGACTCCACGACATCCTCTCGTCGACAGAACTCGCCTCGCGTACCCACCCGCTGAACATTCCCAAGACCTGTGGGCGGTGTCACGGTTCCGAAACTCCGGCTGCAGCTGCAAAACTCAAGGAGCATGTCGACGTCCTGACGCCATACCTCGAGAGCGTGCACGGCAAAGGGCTGACCAAAGCAGGTCTCGTGATCTCTGCGTCGTGCACTTCGTGCCACGATCACCATGAGATCCGCCGACCGAGCGACCCCAAGTCCAAGATCTACCACTCCAACGTCGCCAAGACCTGTGGCACATGCCATGTCGGAATCGAGAGCGTCTACGCCCAGAGCATCCACGGCAAGAAGCTGGCTGAAGGGAGCGCCAAGGCTCCGTCCTGCGCCGACTGCCACTCGTCTCATACCATCGCGCGCGCTCAAACCGAGGCCTGGAAGGTCGATGTGATGAACGAGTGCGGGACCTGTCACGAGCACTCGATGGAAACATATCGCGACACCTTCCACGGACAGGTAACGAAGCTGGGATTCGCGCGTGTGGCGACATGCTCAGGCTGCCACGGGGCGCACGATGTGCTTCCGGCGACCGATCCGGCCTCGCATGTTTCTCCGCAACGCCGTCTGAAGACATGCCAATCGTGCCATCAAGGGGCTCCCGCAGGATTCGCTTCCTACGACCCTCACGCCAACAAACATGACCCTCAGCGCAACCCGACG
>CAZAHQ010000282.1:0-5562 GCA_964484415.1 uncultured Acidobacteriota bacterium
AAGATGAACCGTCGAGTTGGCATCGATCGCAATCACGCGCCGCCCGGCAATTCGTGCCCGTCGAGCAGCCTCTTGCAGCAGGCGTGTACGCCCCGACCCACGCGGTCCACACAGCCACAGCAACCGCGCCGATGTCGCGCCCTCCCAAACGTCACGCATCGCCTCGAGCACGTCGCCACGCGCGATCAACGGCAGCGCTCTGGCCCGCGATGATGGATCGCTGTACGACGCATCAGGCAGCGCTGCTCCCAGTGCGGCGAGTTGCGCCGCGAGCACGAGCGCCGATTCGGGCCGTTCGCCCGGTTGCGGCGAAAGAAGTGATCTCAACAGCTTGTGAACGCCACCGGGGAGAGTGCCCTCCGCGGGAAACACGGCGCGCCGATCGAGTGTCGCCAATCGACTCGCCAATCGGCCGCCAAACGGATAGCGCCCGAGCAACCAGAAGTAGACGGTGGCCCCCAGGCTGAACAGATCGGCAGCCGGGCCCGCCGGGTCACCGCGCAAGACTTCCGGCGCCGCCGTCGCCGCGGTGCCACCGCCGCGCCCTCCCGGCACACGCGCCAAGCCGAAGTCGATCAGTCGGGGTCGATCGCCTGTGGCGATCAGGATGTTGTCTGGTTTGAGGTCGCCGTGGATCAAGTTCTGTCCGTGCAGAAAGACAAGCGTCTCGGCGACCCCAGCCGTCCAGGCAAGCACTCGCTCTACCGATGCGCTCGGTGCGGCGAGTGTCGAGGGCACACCTTCGATCGCTTCGAACAAAAGACATGGTCCGCCATCTTTCAAATCCGAGATCAGGTCGAGCGCGCGCGCGATACCGGGATGATCGAGCGGTGCGACGGCAGCGAATTCGTGCGTTAGCTGTTCCCTGGAATCGCTGTCGTTGGATAGCGGCCGCTTCAACACCACACTGCGTCCGGAGGTGTTGTCGCGCGCGAGCAATACCTCAGCGAACCCGCCGCTTCCAAGCGGGCGAATCGTCGTGAAGCGATCGCTCCCGGTGGATCGAGTCACCGCCGGTAGCCTCCTTCGCGCCCTTTGCCCGCAGTGATGTTAGCAAATCGGCTCCCCGCGCCGGGAGTAGTTCGTCGCAATGGTCCGGAAAACGACCACGTTGCGCGGCTCTCGGGTAGCGCTGCGTCACAGGCCGGACGGCGTTGCACATCGTCGGTCCGGATCTGATCTGAGATGAAGTAGACGAGCCGACGATGCTGAGAGTGGAGTGCGCCGGGGGTCTACAGGGAGGTCCAAGTCAGGGGGTCAAAAAAAGGGCAGCTCAGTGAGCTGCCCTGTCGTGTTCGATTGGGAGTTTGCTACAGGCGCGGCCACGGACCTGACGCGTCGTCACCGCCGGAGGCATAAGGCTGCGGCGGCAGAATCGTGGAATCAGGTGTGGGAGCGCCACCGCCGGCTGCCGGCGGCGGGCTCGTTGAGGCCTGCATCGTTTGCCAGAGCCACGCGAACGCCATGCTGAGGTTCTGCACAAGTTGCCCCGCCGTCGGCTCTCCCATGACGAGCAGTGGGGCACTCTCGTGACTCGTCACGACAGTCTGCGAAGAGACGTCGCTCGTGATCGCGAGTGCGGACGGTGTGGCGGCGAGGGTCAGGAGCACAGCGCCGCCCGCGATCCAGTGTTTCACGCGGTGTTGGGCCATATCGTTCCTATCCTCCTGAGCTTGAACGTTGGGCCCGCGTCTCGTTCGGTCAATCTCGAAGAGACGAACCTGGGGCGGCACTCTGGCCTGTCACTCGACACCGCTGTCCGAAAACGCGTCAGCGCAAACCTGGCCAGCGCGGCCGTATTCGACCAACACGGTAATGGGTGGGCGAGTGCGGACGGACCTATACTCTGCCTCCCGATGGACTGACCGGAGAACCGCGTGCCTAAGCGTGACACTCGCGTGCTCGTTTTTTTCTCTCTCTTGCTCCCGTCGACCGCTCTTGCTCAGTCCTCACCTCCTGCGATTCTTCCTGTCGATCAATTGCGCCCCGGGATGATCGCAACCGCGAGCACCGTCCTTGCCGGAAAGGAAGTGCGTGCGATCGAGGTCGAGATTCTCGGTGTGTTACCCGACGGTATCGGCCCACGCGTTCCGATGATCCTGGGCCGACTGCGTGGCCGTGAGGGTGAGTGGAACGGCGTCGCTGCGGGAATGTCCGGAAGTCCGGTGACGATCGACGGCAAATTGGTGGGCGCGCTTTCGTACTCGATTGGACAGTTTCCCAAAGAGCCGGTCTGCGGGATCACCCCGATCGAAGCGATGCTCGCCATGCAGGACTATCCCGGCGGGGCGCTACCCTGGCGCGAAACGAAATCGAGCGATGCCTCGCTCGCACCACTCCCGATGACACTTTCATTTCAGGGTTTTTCTCCATCGACCGTCACGCAGCTACCGGCGGCATTGCAGGCACTCGGCGTAACGCAGCCGGTCACCGCCGCACTCGCGGCATCGGGCGATCTGCCGCACGACCCCAACAGCCTTGCGCCTGGGCGAGCGATCGCGGCGCTGCTGACCTGGGGAGATACCAAGATCGGCGCAACCGGAACCGTCACCTACAACGACGGCCAGCGAATCCTGGCGTTCGGTCATCCCTTCATGGCGTCGGGACGCACATCGATCCCGCTCGCACCAGCCGAGATCATCTGGACTCTCCCATCGCTCACCAACTCGTTCAAGATCGCGCGCATCGGCGAACCGATCGGGATGTGGCATCAGGATCGATTGACCGGAGTCGAGGGGCGATTGGGTGAAGCACCTGGCGGGGTGCCGGTGTCGCTCACCGTGAAACGTGCCGGCCGACCCGACCTGCGACAACTCTCCTACGTGATTCGAGATCCTTATTTCACCTCGGTCTTCGCCGCGGTCGTGATGCGCGGGACGCTGATCGAAGAGCTCGGCGCGGAGCGCGACGCGGCGCTCACACTCGAGGCGGTCGTGACGTTGGCGGGAGGACGGCAGGTGCCGATCCGCGCCTTCGGTCCCGGCGGCCTTGCGGGGAGCGCGGATGGTGCCTTGGCCAATGAGCTGCAACAGAAACTCCAAGCGCTCTCACGCGCGCCGATCGATCTACCAGAGGTCGAATCAATCGATCTGCGCGTCCGCTCGCTCGAGCCGGACGGGCTATGGACGATCGACGCGGCGCGCCCCGATCGCCTAGCGCTGCGCGCTGGCGAGTCGCTGCAGGTGCGGATTGCGCTCGAGGGGACGCGCGGCCAACAACGAAACGAAGTCTTGAGCGTGCGTATTCCGGCCGACGCTCCACCAGGAAATTACAACGTGATCGTGGGTTCCTCGCGCAGCGTCGGTGGGGAAACCGGTTCGCAGTGGGAGGCGCGGCGACGCACGGCGCGGAGTGTCGATGCGTATCTCGAAGCGCTCGGCGCGGCACCCCCCGAAACAGAACTGTCCGCGCTGTTGTTGACACCGAGCGAAGGACTGATTGCCTCCGGGCAGGTCTATCCCTCGTTGCCATCGAGTACGCAACTATTGATTCGCGGGCGGGTCGGCGGTGGCGGCGATCTGTATCGGGCCCGTTGGCGTGAATGGGATCGCGCGACAATCGCTCTGGATCGACAGATCGATGGGTTGGCGCGGCTTACGATCGAGGTGTTGCCGTGACCGGAGCGACGCAATTCAAGCGCGGAACTGCTTATCACTCGCATGCCCTTGTGTGCACCTTGATGCTGCTCATGTCGACATCCGGTTGGAGTGCGACGACGCAAACGATCAAGCGCGAGGGGATCGCGCTACGAGCCGGCAGCTTGGCAGGCATGGCGATCTCTCCAGCCGGATCGTTGGTGCCGCGCGTCGCGGCGTCGGTGCTCGATCGCCCCACTGTTCCCGTGCTGTGGGATATGGTGGCGATCGGTAACGATCTTTACGCTGGCGGTGGCGAAGGAACGGGCGTTTGGCGTATCGGATCGACCGGCCCTGCCGAACCGATTCCGCTCCCCAAACCGGAAGCCGACGTGTTTGCGCTCTTGGCCGGGAAGAACGGCGACCTTTACGTCGCATCCGGACCTGACGGTGCGGTCTATCGACTCGACACCAAGTCGCGTCGCTACGAAGAGATGTTCCGGCCGAAAAGTTCCTACATCTGGGATCTAGCCTGGGCACCGGATGGTGCACTCTTGGTGGCGACCGGGATGCCGGCACGAGTCTTCAAGCTGACACCCAAGGCCGGAGCGAGTGCGCAGACAATCTATGAATCGCGAGAATCACACATCAAGTCGCTGTGTGTGACGCGTAGCGGCCGAATCATTGCGGGCACGGCCAATTCCGGCTGGGTGCTCGAGCTCGACGGCAGGTCCAAGGGGTTCGTGCTGGCCGATGGAGATCGCAGCGAGGTTACGTCGATCGTGGAAGATGCGCGCGGGGCACTGTGGGCCGCGTTCTCGGGGCCGAGTTCGATTGCAGCCGCCGGTGTTGCCAAACCGCGTGCCGAAAGCAATGCCGCGAGCGAGGTGATCACCGTTACCGCCGACGCATCGTCTGAGGGGAAGGACGAGAAGTCGGAGAAGCCGGCTGCGTCATCGCGGCCGATCGAACTCCCGGGCGGCGGCGGCGTCGTGTTGCGCCTGCGCCCCGGTGCGGAACCGGAAGTTGCCTGGTCCGACGAGAAGGAAACGCCCTTGGAGCTGGAGCCGATCGAAGCGGGCGGCCTGTTGATCGCCGTAGCCAACCCGGCGCGTGTCTGGTGGCTCGATGATCAACTGCGCCGCGGTTGGTGGGAACTGCGAGAGGAGTCGCGCGCGGCCACCGCAATCGCCAAGCGGGGCGATGGTCTGGCGATCGCCTTCGGAAATCCCGCCGCGCTGGTGAGCTATGGACCGGGCTTGTCGCAGCCGTCGCGTTGGACCTCGGAGGTACTCGACGCCAAAACGCGCGCCACGATCGGCCGGCTGCGCGCGCAAGTCGATGCCGCGAATGCCGCGCACGTAACGTTGCTCGTGCGCTGCGGCAACACACTAGAACCCGGCGATGGTTGGACCGACTGGATCGTGGCTCCCGGGGCCGCGGGCCCAGCGGGCAACGATGGTGGTGTAGTCGCTGGACTCCCCAAATCGCGGTACTTCCAACTGCGCGTCGAGGCCGATGCCACAGCGTCGCGCACGCTGTCGATCGATCTGATCTCGGCCAGCTATCGCGGCAGCAATCGCACCCCCTTTGTCGATGCCGTCGATGTCCAACCGGCCGGCGTCGCGTATCGCGCGATGCCCCCGTCGGCTGTTTCCTCGGGAGACATGCCGGTGGTACCGGTGCCGCGCGGCGTCGATGCCGAGCGCGCGCTCGGCGATAACGCGTCCGCCTGGCGTTCCAAGAAAGCGTATGAAGCCGATGCGGTGACAGTGACCTGGCAAGGCTCCGATCCCGATGGTGACGCTGTGCGCTACCGCGTCGAGTACTGCCGCTCGTCGGCGTCGGGGTGCGCGCCGTGGGTGGTGCTCGCTCGTGATCTGGAGACGCAGTTCTACAGCTTTGTTGGTCGCTGGATGCAGGACTGCGTCTTTCGTTTTCGCGTGACCGCCAGCGACGACATCGGCAATCCTGCGGCCGAAGCGCT
>CAZAHQ010000283.1:0-5546 GCA_964484415.1 uncultured Acidobacteriota bacterium
AGCAACAAGCAACTGGTTGAGATCGCGGCAAACGGAGCACGCGCGGCGCGGTTGTTGGGCGCGCTCGAAAGCCAACCGTCGACCAGCCGCGACATCCACGAGTTGTGGGAGAGAAACGAAAGTTCGGCGGCGTTGACATCAGCGCTGCCAAATCGCCACCAAGAGGCCACTACCAGACCGATCGCAATGGCCAGCGCCCAACGCCACGACGCGTGCGTGCGCGATTCGCTCAATGTGACGGCCTCAGTCGGACGCAGCGTGGAACTCGCGCAACAGGGCCGGCGCCTCCGAGATGAAGTCGGTGTGATTGGGGCGCCAACCCAACTCCCGCTCGGCCTTCGCCGACGACACGCGCTGACTCAACAACAGTGCCGCGCCGTAGGGGCCCAACTTCTCGAGTACCTGCGCGGCCGGCCACGCCTTCGCCGATGCACCGCACGCCTTGGCCACCGCGCCGGCCAATTGCTTGACCCGCAACGCCGAGCCGTCGGAGGCGAGATAGACCTCACCCCGCTTGCCGCGTCGCAGCGCCAACAGATACGCCTCCGCCAGATCGTCGCGGTGAACCAGGGGCCACAGTTGCTCTCCATCACCTGGGTAGTTGATCGTGCGCCGGGTCAACGCCTCTTCGAACCAGCCACCGATGATGCCGCGTGCTTCACCGTAAACGACCGCGGGGCGCAGCACCATCACCTCGATGTTGCTGAGCGCCAAGACACGCGCCTCATGTCGCGTGCGCGGTTTCACGAGGTCGACGGGACGCAGTGGTGAGGTCTCATCCACCTCTGCCCCAGCACTGTCGCCGTGCACCCACACGCCGGAGGTGTAGATCAGCTTGCGCATCAGCCCGCGTTCGGCCGCCTTCTCGAATGCGGTGAGTGCCGCGGCGTCGGCATCCCAGGCGGCGGTGCCGTCGAACGCCGTGTGGACGATCGCATCGCAACCCGCGGCTCGCTCCACCCAACCGTCGACCGCACACATGTCACCAATCACCGGCTCGACGCCGGCGTTGGTCATCTGCTGGGCGGCGAGCGGATTGCGCGTCAAGCCGCACACTTTGTATCCCGCTTCTGCGAGACGGCGAGCAACGGCGCTTCCGATATAGCCGCTTGCTCCGGTCACGAAGACGGTCTGGCTCATGCACTCTCCTCGTACAGGCCGCACCCCCCGCTGCGGCGCGCGGATGTTACCCCAAGCCTGTCAAACCGACCGGTGTCTGGCTTCTCCGAATAACGCGGCGACATGTCCGGCGTCGTTGAGGCGGACCACGTCCAATCGATCGAGGGCCGGCCCCTCCAGCAGATTGAGGGTCGCCGGGGCCTGGCGGAAACTCCACAGCCGCGCGAGTGGCAGACCCAGTATCCGGCACAGGATCACGCGGTTGACCGCGTCGTGCGCCACGATCAAGAGCGTCTCGTCATGGGAAAGCCCTTCGCTCGCACGAATAAGTGCAGCCCACGCGCGCGTTAGGACCTGCTCCAACGACTCCCCGCCCGGCATCGTTACGGTGTGGGGGGTCTCGCGCCAGGCCTCCAAACGGGGAGCGTCGACAGCGGCAATCTCATCGACCAACTTCCCTTCCCAAGATCCATGCGCGATCTCGGCAAACCCGGGGTCGAGTGCGAGGGTCGCAGCGCGTCGCTCACCCAACGCAAACTCCGCCGTTCGACGCGACCGCGACAAGGGGGACGAAACGGCGCGCGCGATCGGTTCGTCGGCCAATCGCTCACCCAAGGCCCGCGCTTGCGCTTCACCGGTCGGTGACAGCGGGATATCGATTTGTCCTTGGTAACGACCTTCCCGATTCCATGGTGTTTCGCCGTGTCGAGCAAGCAGGATGCGCATCCGTTACACGCGCTCCAGTTCGATCACACCCGACACACCGCGCAGCGCCGTGACCAAAGCGTCGTCGATATGCCGATCGACGGTGATCGCGGCCAACGCGTGTCCCTCACCGGTCGAACCGAGCGTGAAGTTGATGATGTTGACGCCCGCGACCCCAAGGTGCGTTCCGATCAAGCCGATCATGCCGGGGCGATCGACATTGCGCAGCAGCAGCAGGTGTGCGCGCGGATCGAATTCGATTTCGACACCGTCCAATCGCACCACACGCGGTCCGCGATGCAGCGTGGCCTCGATTTGCCGATGGGCCCTCTCGCTGTCGATCGAGACACAGACGAGTCGATCGAATCCATCGGCGGCACCGCCGATCGTTTCACTCACCTGCAAACCACGGGCAGCGGCTGCATCGAGCGCGTTGACCGGAGTGATCGAACGGGTGGTTTGACTCAGAAACTCGGCCAAAAACAGGCGGGTCAAAGGGCGCGTGTCGACCCCCTCGAATCGTCCGGCGTACGAAACCGAGACGCGCGTCGGGGCGGCCACCAAGCGTGCCGACAAACGTCCCAAGGCGCGCATCAGCGGCATCAAGGGGCCCAACTCTTGAATCATCTCGGGCGGCAGCGGTGGCAGGTTGACGCAGCCCGAGACGGTTCCGTTCTCGAGATAATCGACGACCTGCTTTGCAAGGATCGTCGACACCGCGCGCTGAGCCTCGCCGGTGGAGGCACCCAGATGCGGGGTCAGCACCAACTTCTTGCACTGACGCAATGCAGAATCGGCCGGCAGCGGCTCGGTTTCGAACACATCCAAGCCAGCGGCCGCTAGGTGTCCCTCGTCGAGCAGTTTGATCAATGCGGCTTCGTCGACCAAGCCGCCGCGCGCCGCGTTGATGACCACCGCCCCGCGACGCATCGAACGCATGCGTGCTTCGCTGAGCACGTTGCGTGTTTCATCGGTGAGCGGCATGTGCAGCGTGACGATGTCGCACCAGGCGAGCAGGTCTTCGAGCGGGCGCAACGCGATGTCCAGTCGCTGTGCCGCGGACGGGGGCAGATGCGGATCGTAGGCAGCGACCTCCATCCCCAAGCCGCGCGCTTTACGCGCGACGGTCGAACCGATTCTGCCGAGTCCAACCACGGCGAGGCGCTTACCTTCCATTTCGAAGCCGGTCAGATTCCCCTTCGGCCATTCACCGGCTTTCATTCTGGTGTCGGCAAACGGCGTGTGACGCGCCACCGCAAATAGCAGCGCCAGCGCCTGCTCGGCTGCCGCCAGCGTGTTGCCGTCGGGCGCGTTCATCACGGCGATGCCGCGGCTGGTCGCCGCGTCGACATCGATCGTGTCGACACCAGCTCCGGCGCGGCCGATCACCTTCAAGGCGTCCGCAGCACCCAACGAGGCTGCATCCACCTTGGTCGCCGAACGGACCAGCAACACGTCGACCCCGGCCAATGCCGAACTCAGCTCGGCACCTTTCAGAGCGGCCGATTCCTTGACGTCGTATCCAGCCGCGCGTAGCTGCGCCAAGCCGTCGGCGTGGATTCCATCGCAGGCCAATACACGCACCTTGCTCATGCCAACCTCGATGCAAGCACCGCTTGTGCAGCCGCGCTTCCGCCCGGCCCGTGCTTGACGCCAAATCGTTGAAACGCCGTTTCTAGCGCTGAGACTGCCATCAACGTGTCGAGCGCGTCGACGTAACCCATGTGGGTGACGCGCACGATCTTCCCTTCCATGCTCCCCTGACCGTTGGCCAGCGAAAGCCCGAACTTGTCGCGGAGTGCTTTGATCAACTTGGTGGAGTCGTCGACGCAGACAGCACTGAGCGCGTTGCCTGGAGTGTGAGCGAAACCGGGTAGATCCCAGGCTCGCATCGCAGCGCGAAACGCTTGCGCTTGCAGCGCGGCATTGTCGATCATCGTCTGCACGCCGCCGCGCGCTTCGATCCACGACAACATCGCGTCGAGCGCCGCGACCAACCCGATCGCCGGGGTCCAGGCTGTTCCATCGTCGGCATGCGCCTTGAGTTCTTGACGGATGTCGAGATAGAAGCGGGGCAGTCTCGAACTGTCGAGTGCCTGCAGGTAGCGCGAGGACAACGCCGCGAAGGCCAATCCAGGTTGCAAGGCCAGCGCCTTCTGTGACGAACAGACCAAAGCATCGATACCGTCGGCAAGCCGAATGTCGTGGACGCCGACGCCCGTGATGCCATCGACGATCACCATCGCGTCCGGCTGATGGGCCCTCATCACCGCGGCCAGCGCTTTCACCGGATGGCGCACACCGGTGGAACTCTCGTGTTCTTGCACGCACAACGCCGCGATCTTCGGCGCACCGGCCAACGCGCGTTCGAGCTGATCCGGCTGCACGGCGTGACCGTACTCCGACGTCACCTCGATTACCGACAGGCCGTACGCTTTGGCAATCTTCAACCAGCGCTCGCCGAACTTTCCAGCGTGGGCCACCAGCACGGTGGAGCCGGGCGGCACGGCGTTGACGAGCGCCGCTTCCATACCAAGCGAGCCTGAGCCTGCGAACATCACCACCTGCTCGCCCGCATCGAGTCGATAGAAACGGCCGAGTGCGGCTCGAGCCTGTTTGAACAGAGCGCGAAACTGCGGCGTTCGGTGATGCAGTGTGGCGAGCGTCTGGGCGGCGAGGCCCTCGGGCAGAAGCGGTGTGGGACCTGGTGTGAGCAGGCGAGGTTTGACGAGCATGAGTTCTCCGAGCGGATCTGAAATCTAGCGAGTAGTTCCGACAACGACTGGGCCGAGATGGTAGCAAAAGGGGGCGCGCGAAGCCCGTGAGGGGGCTCATGTCACGGGACGGTTGCGTGCGGAAATCGCGCTTCCGACTTACTGTGGCTGTGGTTCTCGACAGACAGACAACCACCCCGCTCTCACCCGCTGACCAGATCGAGGTCCAAGACGATGTCACGACTCAAGTTGATGCTATTCGGTGGAGTCGCTGCCTCCGCAGCTTTCCCAGCGGCGTGGCTGTTGTTGGCAGCCGAACGCCCCGTGGGCGGCGACCTGCTCAAGCTCGCGGATCCGCCGTCCGAGGCCGCGCAATCGGCACAGGTTCGAGCTGGAAACGATCCCAACGTCGATCTGCAGAGTCTGGCCGATCCGCGCGAGGTCGGGGCCACCTTCCGGCTGTGGGGCGGATCGCCCGGCGACGGTGACAGCGGTCCAATCGTGCTCGCCAAAGAAAAGTGGTCTGGGCTTGGTCGTCCACCGGGCGCGGCCGGCTTTGTCTTCCGCGATCCCGCGGCCACGACCGGCGTACGCCGGATCGCGATCGAAAAGGCACCCGCTGGCGGTTCGCTCACCATCAAGGCCGGAGGACCGGCCTGGCCCTATCGCGTGACGCAACCGCAAGGGCTGGTCTCGATGACGCTGCAGGTTGGCGACGACACGTTCTGTGCACGGTTCAGCCGATTCGCTCGCAACGAGGCCAGGCTTGTGATGGCCAGGAATGCGGAAGCGCCCGGGAGTTGTCAGCCGGCGGCATGCGGCAATGCGATGCTGGAGGGGCTGGAAGATTGCGACGACGGCAACAACGTCGACGGTGATGGCTGCAATGCGGTCTGTCAGATCGAATCTGCGTCGGCCTTGTGTGCTGGCGTTACGACGACGCAGAGTACCCAAATCGCGCTGCAAAGAATTAGGGGGGATCTGGACCAACCGGTTCACCTGTCGGCT